>NZ_JBEXCY010000044.1:0-45710 GCF_040605515.1 Dactylosporangium sp. NPDC005572
ACCGACCGAAACCAAGCGCATCCCCCAGGTCGGTCGACCGACCGAAACCAAGCGCATCCCCCAGGTCGGTCGACCGACCGAAACCAAGCGCCTCCCCCCAGGTCGGTCGACCGACCGAACGGTTGTGGGGGTGATCAGGTCATGCGGCGGAGCAGGGCGGTTGCCCGGGCGGCGTCGAACGCAGTGGGGTCGAAGGCGGCCGGGTGCCACTCGCGCATCGCGGCGTGTTCCGGGTGTGTCGGGTCGGCGTACGCGCGGAGGAACTCGCGATAGCCCTCCGGGCCGCCCACGTCGTCCGGCGGGCAGGCCCGCTCGCCGGCCACGCACATCGGGTAGCGCGTGTCGAGGTCGGCCGGCGTCACGTCCTCGACCACGAGCTCGTGCTCCCACCAGTCGCCGAAGTCGTACGTATAGCGCAGCCTCGAACCCTTCTGCGCGGCCGCGTCCAAGCGAACATCGAGCTCGTCGCGCACGTCGAGGAGGCCGTCGGGGTCGGGTACGCCGTACTGGACGCCGGTCGCGTCGAACACGTGCAGGTGCCGGTCGCCCCAGCCCATCGCGAACTGCACCACCCGGTGCACCCGGTCGAGGGTGAAGCCGCCGGGCACGAGGACACGCCGCCAGACCGGCGGGGTCACGCCGTCGAGGGCGATCCGGAGTTGGTAGATCGAGCGCGCCATGGTGCAGTCATTCTTGACCGCCGGGAACCACCGGCGCACCCTGAATGACGTGATCTGCCCAGCTTGCCGGGAGAAACGGCACGAGGAGTGCCCGGGCGGCAACCACTGCGACTGCCAGCACCGCGAACCTCAGCCGACGCCGCCGGTGACCGGTCCACCCGGCGAGTAAAAGCGAGTAAGGCGAGTAAAGTCGCCAGGTGCAGCAACTCTGGCCGACGCAGCAGGAACAGCCCGACCTCGTCCAGCTCTACGCCGAGCCGCGCACCCCGTGGCTGCGGATGAACTTCGTGACGAGCCTCGACGGCGCCGGCACCCTCGACGGCAAGTCGGCGGGGCTGTCCGGACCGGCCGACAAGCGCGTCTTCGGCATCCTGCGCATGCTGTGCGACGCCCTCCTCGTCGGCGCCGGCACCCTGCGCGACGAGGGCTACCGCGCCCTGCGCCTCGACCCGGAGCGCCGCAAGTGGCGCCTCGACCACGGCCTGAGCGAGTACCCGGTGCTCGTCGTCGTCTCCGGCCGCGCCGACCTCGACCCGGCCCACCCCGCCCTCGCCGACGCCCCGGTCCGCCCGATCGTGGTCACCCGCGCGCAGGCCGCCCACCTGAGCGAGGTGGCCGACGTCGTCCCCACGGCCGACGACCTGCCGGCAACCGTCGACACGCTCCACGGGCGCGGCCTCCGCGGCATCCTCAGCGAGGGCGGGCCCCACCTGTTCGGGTCACTCACCGCAGCCGGGCTCGTCGACGAGCTGTGCCTCACCGTCTCGCCGCTGCTCGCCGGTCCGGGCGCCGGCCGGATCACCGCCGGGCCCCCGGTCCCGGTCCCCCAGGAGCTCACGCTCCGTCACGTGCTGCTCGCCGAGGGCCAGCTGATGCTGCGGTACTGCAGATAGCCCGTCATCCACAGCGATATCCACAAGCCTGTGGACAACATGCCACGACCCTGTTGACAGCGGCGTGTTGCGTCCGCTTCTGTCCGCATTTCCGAACCTGAATACTCACCCCGATGGCGTGGTGGCTTCGACCCGCTGGTGGTCTTGAGGCACGATGCACAGGCGAACACATGTACTGGGGGTCGACCATGCAGGACGAGACGGCAGCCGAGGGTGACGGTCCGATCGTCGGGCGCGTCCTCGGTACCGCCGACGCCACCCCGTTGACGTTCTGGGTGGCCGTCGAGGACGGGGCTTACCTGCAACTCGACGACGTCGTCGTCACCGAGCGTGACCTTCCAGAGCACGACCCCGTCACGATCGCGGGCGTGGTCACCGCCGTCCGCGCGCGGCACGAGGGCGTGGTGTTCGACTCCGACGTCTTCCTCGTCGCCGACGGCACGCTGCCCGCGACCATCCAGGAGGCGGCCGAGATCACCACCACGCGGGTCGATCCGGAGGTCTACGTGCCGCCGACGCCGGGCGCGCTCGTGCACCGGGCCCGCGGCGACGCGCGGGCCGGCGCCCTGTACTTCGACCGCATGGACCGCACGATCCCGATGGGCTTCGGGCGCGACGGCATGCCCATGTTCCTCAACGCCGACTTCCTCGACGGCACGCGCGGCGCCCACGTCTCGATCTCCGGAATCTCCGGCGTCGCCACGAAGACGAGCTTCGCGACCTTCCTGCTGTACTCCGTGTTCCGCTCCGGCGTGCTGGGCGGCGCCGGCGAGACCGCCAACACCAGGGCGCTCATCTTCAACGTCAAGGGCGAGGACCTGCTGTTCCTCGACCACCCCAACGCGCGGCTCGACCAGTCGACCGAGGCCGCGTACGCGCGGCTCGGCCTGGTCGCGGGGCCGTTCCCGGACGTGCGCGTGTACGCGCCGCCGCGGGCGGGCGACGCCAGCGGTACACCCGACGTCAGCAGCCGGCTGTCGGGCGTGGACGCCTTCTACTGGACGCTCCAGGAGTTCTGCGCCGACCGGCTGTTGCCGTACGTGTTCGCCGACGCCGACGACGAACGCCAGCAGTACACGATGGTCGTCCACTCCGTCACCGCGCATCTCGCCCGCATCGCCCAGCCGGCCGAGGGCGGCGTCGCGATCGACGGCACCCGCATCAACTCGTACGCGGACCTGGTCGACTTCGTCGTCGAGCAGCTCAACGACGACTCGACCCGCGGCCAGTGGGCGGGCAGCTCCATCGGCCTGGGCACCGTCAACGCGTTCGCGCGCCGGCTCATCGGCAGCAAGAAGGACCTGTCCCGGCTGATCCGCGGCGACCTCGCGACCCGCAAGCCGCACCAGATCAACACCGCCGAGAGCGCCCAGGTCACGGTGGTCGACCTGCACAACCTGCCGGACCGCGCGCAGCGGTTCGTGGTCGGCGTGACGCTGCGCACCGAGTTCGAGCGCAAGGAGAAGGCCGGCACCGCCAAGCCGCTGCTGTTCGTGGTGCTCGACGAGCTGAACAAGTACGCGCCGCGGGATGGCACGAGCCCGATCAAGGAGGTGCTGCTCGACATCGCCGAGCGCGGGCGGTCCCTCGGCGTGGTGCTCATCGGCGCCCAGCAGACCGCCAGCGAGGTCGAGCGGCGGATCGTGGCCAACTCGGCGGTCCGCGTGGTCGGGCGGCTCGACCCGGCCGAGGCCTCGCGCCCGGAGTACGGCTTCCTCCCGCCCGCCCAGCGGCAGCGGGCCCTGCTGGCCAAGCCCGGCACCATGTTCGTCTCGCAGCCGGAGATCCCGGTGCCGCTGTGCATCGAGTTCCCGTTCCCGTCGTGGGCCACCCGGCCCGGCGAGGCGGGCCCGCCGCCGGCCTCGACGCTGCGCTCGCTGGTGCAGAGCGGCGACCCGTTCGCGGTGGTGGCCCGGGTCGGCGCCGGCGGCATCTCCGACGACGACATCCCGTTCTAGGAAAGGGGCACACCGGGTGCGGATCCTGCACACCTCGGACTGGCACGTCGGCAAGGTCCTCAAGGGACAGTCGAGGGCCGCCGACCACATCGCGGCGATCAACGCGCTCGTCGAGGTCGCCAAGGCCGAGCAGCCCGACCTGGTGATCGTCGCCGGCGACCTGTACGACGGGGCCACACCGACCGCCGAGTCGGTGAAGATCGTGACGCGGGGCCTGACGGCGCTGCGAAAGAGCGCCGAGGTGGTGGTCATCGGCGGCAACCACGACAACGGCCCGGCCCTCGACGCGCTGCGCCCGTGGGCCGACGCGGCCGGCATCACCGTCCGGGGCGCGGTCGGCAGGCCCGAGGAGCACCTGATCACCGGCCGCACCGGGGCCGGCGAGGAGTGGCGGCTGGTCGCGCTGCCGTTCGTCTCGCAGCGGTACGCGGTCCGGGCCGCCGAGATGTTCGACCTGACCGCCGCCGAGAACGCCCAGTCGTACCCGCAGCACATCGGCGGCCTGCTCAGCGCGCTGACCAAGGGCTTCGGCGGCGACACGGTCAACCTCGTCACCGCGCACCTGACCGTCATCGGCGCCACGATGGGCGGCGGGGAGCGCGAGGCGCACACCATCATGGGCTACGCCGTGCCGGCCAGCGTGTTCCCGACGTCGGCCCACTACGTCGCGCTCGGCCACCTGCACCGCGCGCAGTCCGTCAACGGCCCGTGCCCCATCCGGTACAGCGGCAGCCCCCTCCCGATCGACTTCGGTGAGGAGGAGAACCTCTCCACCGCCGTCGTCGTCGACGTCACCGCGACGACCGCGGCGAACGCGCGGGAGGTCACGCTGCCGGTGAAGACCCCGCTGCGGACGGTGCGCGGCACGCTGGACCAGCTCGCGACCCTCCAGACGGGCGAGGCGTGGCTTCGGGTGTACGTGCAGGAGAAGCCCCGGGCGGGCCTGCGCGAGGAGGTGCAGGAGCTGCTGCCGAAAGCGCTCGAGGTGCGCATCGACCCCAAGCTGCTGCCCGGCCCGAAGTCCGGCGGCGATGCCGAACCGGCACGGGCCGGCCGCTCGGCCGGGGAGCTGTTCGCCGACTATCTGACCCAGCGCGGGCACGCCGACGAGGCGACCGTCACTCTGTTCCACCGGCTGCACGACGAGGTGGTGTCCCAGTGAGGCCCATCCGGCTCGACATGGACGGCTTCACCGTCTTCCGGGAGCCGACGACCGTCGACTTCACCGACACCGACTTCTTCGCCCTCGTCGGCCCGACCGGCTCCGGCAAGTCGACCGTCCTCGACGCGATCTGCTTCGCCCTGTACGGCACGGTACCGCGGTGGGGCGACCGGCGGGCCATCGCCAACGCGCTCGCCCCGTCGGCGGCCGAGGCGCGGGTGCGGCTGGTGTTCGAGTCGGCCGGGGTGCGGTACGTGCTGGCGCGCGTGGTCCGGCGCGACGCGAAGGGCGCGGTCACCACGAAGCACGCCGGTCTCGAGGCCCTCCCCCACGGCTTCGACCTGGGCAGGTTCGACACCGGACTCACCGGAGACGACATCGGAACGGTCCTCGCCGGTACTGCGACCGAGGTCGACGAGGCCGTGCAGACCGTCGTCGGCCTGCCGTACGAGCAGTTCACCAAGTGCGTCGTGCTCCCGCAGGGCGAGTTCGCCGCCTTCCTGCACGCCAAGCCGGCCGAGCGGCAGAAGATCCTGGTCAACCTGCTGGGCCTCGACGTCTACGGGCAGATCCGGGAGCGGGCGACCTCACTCGGTACCACCGCCGAAGCACAGTTGAAGATCCTCGACGACCAGCTGCGGGCGCTCTCGGACATCGGCGACGACGCCCTGGCCGCGGCCGTCGCCCGGGTCGCGGCGCTCACCGACCTCGGCAGCGCGGTCGACCGGATCGCGCCGCAGCTCGCCGACGCCGGCCGCCTCGCCGGGCGGGCCGCCGACGCGCTCGCCGACCTCGACACCCAGATCGAGCGGCTCGGCGCGGTCGCGGTGCCCGCGGAGGCGGCGACGCTCGCCGCGGGCGCCTCCGCCGCGCGCGAGGCGGTCACCGGGGCGCTCGACGCGGCCCGCGCGGCCGAGGAGGCCGAGGAGAAGCTGCGCGGGGAGCTCCAGGCGGCCGGCGACGCGACGGCACTGCGGCGGCTGCTCGACACGCATGCCGCACGGTCCCAGCTGGCTCGGGAGGCCACCGACGTGCGGTCGACGGTGGCTTCGGCCGAGCGGCAGCATTCGGCGGCGGCCTCGCTGCTGTCCGAGTCTCGGATGCGGGCCTCCGACGCCCTCGCCGCGCTGGAGGCGGCCCGCGAGGCCTACCAGGCCGCCATGGCGGTCGACCGGGCGATCGCGCTGCGGCCCCATCTGAAGGTCGGCGAGGCCTGCCCGGTGTGCGAGCAGCCGGTCCACGCGGTGCCCGAGGCGCCCCACAACTCGGCGGTCGCCGCCCTGCGGGTCGCCGGCGACGCCGCGCGCAAGCGCAGCGACGCGGCCGCCGCGCTGGTCGAGGAGCACGACCGCGCGACGCGCGACGCCGACCGGGCGCTCGCCGCGGCCAAGGCCCACGCGGAGCAGGTGGAGACCCGGCTGGCGGCCCTGGACACGGCGCTCGACGGCGCACCGGCCCCCGAGGCGTTACGCCGCGAGCTCGACGCGATCGCGACCCTCCAGAGTGGACTCGAGAAGGCCGGCCTGGACGTGCGGCGGGCCCGCGACGCGCACCGCAAGGCGGCCGCGGCCGCCGACCGGGCCGAGGAGAAGCTGCGCTCGGCGTGGCGGGCGTTCGACACCGCCCGCGACGGCCTCGCCGCGTTCGCGCCGCCGCCGGCCAACCGCGACGACCTCGCCGACGCGTGGGGCACCCTGGCCGCCTGGGCGACCGGCGAGGCGGGCCGGCGGCGGGCCGGCAGGCAGGCCGCGGTCGACGACCTGCGGGCCGCCGAGCGGCGGGTCACCGAGGTCCGCGACGAGTTACGCACCCTGTTCGCCGACGCCGGCCTGCCGCTGCCCGGCGCCGACCCGGCCCGCGACGCGGCGGTCGCGCTGGAGCGGGCCGACGCGGCCCGCCGCCGGATCGAGGAGAAGCGCAAGGACGCCGAGCGCATCCGTGAGCAGCGCGACGAGGTGGCGAAGGAGAGCCAGGTCGCCAAGGCGCTCGCCCAGCACCTGCGGGCCGACCGCTTCGAGCGCTGGCTGCTCGCCGAGGCGCTCGACACGCTCGTCGACGGCGCCTCCCGCACGCTGCGGGAGCTCTCGAACAACCAGTACGACCTCGTCCACGAGAAGGGCGAGTTCTTCGTCGTCGACCACCACGACGCCGGCCTGCGCCGGGCGGTGCGCACGCTGTCCGGCGGCGAGACGTTCCAGGCGTCGCTCGCGCTCGCGCTGGCGCTCTCCGACCAGCTCGCCGGGTTGTCGACGGCCGCGGCCAGCCTCGAGTCGATCGTCCTCGACGAGGGCTTCGGCACCCTCGACTCGTCGACCCTCGACACCGTGGCGGCCACGCTGGAGAACCTGGCCGCCCGCGGCGACCGCATGGTCGGCGTCGTCACGCACGTCGGGGCGCTCGCCGAGCGGATCCCGGTCCGGTTCGAGGTCCGGCGCGACGCCCGGACCGCGCGCATCGAGCGGGTGGGCCTGTGAAGCTGCACGTCGACGCCTGGGACCCGGCGTACGGCATCGCGTTCGAGGCTCCCGACGGGCCGCAGGCGCAGAGCACCGCGCAGATCCAGGCCGACGTCGAGCTGCCGGCGGCCGCGTGGCGCCCTCTGGATGCGCTTCCGGGCGTTTCGGCCCCCGGAACGGTGCTCATCGTCGACGGCGTGCAGCGCATCGACGCCCGCGTGTGGCTGACCGACGACGAGGGCACCACGCACCCCGGCGTCGCCGCCTCCTACGCGGCCGGCGTCGTGCGCTGCGACCTCGACCGGGGCGCGGCCCAGGTGGCCACCACGCGGATCGAGCGGGGGCTGTTCACGCCGCTCGACCCGCTGCCGCCGATCGTGACCGGCAGCATCCGCTACCCGGCCCGGCGGGTCTCCCGCGGCGAGCCGAAGGACCTGGCCCTGGGCGTCCAGCGGCACATGCGGGCGCTCGAGGTGGGGGTGTCCAACGAGGAGCGCACCGACGGCGACCTGCTCATCGTCGACGGCCCGCTGCAGGAGCGGGCGCACCTGCCGCGGACGCTGGGCTACATCAAGACGCATCAGAAGGAGTACCTCCCGAGCGAGCTGACGGCTGTGGTCACCGGGCTGCGCGGGGGTCAGCGGTCGCCGGTGTTCCTGCTGGGCACGTCCTGGCACCGGTTCTCGTGGTACCTGCGGCTGCCTGGGCCGGCCGGCTCGCCGTGGGCCGGGCTGGTCCGCGCCGAGTGCTCGGCCGATCTTCTCCCGGCCGACGCGGTGGCCCTCGCCCACCTGTCGGCGGTGACGCTCCCGCGCTTCGCCTCGACCGCCTACAAGGACCCCAGGGCGCCGCAGAACCTGATCCCGATCGCCGGGCTGGAGCGTAAGCTGCGGGCCATGCTGGGCGACGCCCGCCTGTTGCACCGCGCGCTCTCCCGGGTCGCGGCGTGACCGTCACCCGTTTTGCGACGCCGGAGCGCTACGACCTGGCCGGCACGATGCGCGGTCTGGCGCTGATCCAGGGCGACCCGACGCTCGCGATCGGCGGCCGGGAGGCGTTCTTCGCGACCCGCACCCCCGACGGGCCCGGCACGCTGCGGCTGTCGTACGTTCCGGCGGCCGCTGAGCTGACCGCGGAGGCCTACGGGCCGGGGGCCGGCTGGCTGCTCGACCGGGCCGACGCGGTCGCCGGGCTGCGCGACGACGTCACCGGGTTCGCCGAGCTCGCGAAGCAGCACCCGCTCGTCGCGCGGCTCGCGCGCGAGCACGCCGGGCTGCGCATCGGCGCCACCGGCCGGGTCTTCCACCACCTGGTGCCGGCGATCCTCGGGCAGAAGGTGACCGGCAAGGAGGCGCACCACGGGTACGTGCGGATGCTGCGCCACTTCAGCGCCGAGCCCGCACCCGGGCCGCTGACCCGGCTGCGGCTGCCCCCGTCACCCGAAGCCGTCGCCGCCACGCCGTACTGGGTGTTCCACCCGTTCGGCGTCGAACAGAAGCGCGCCGACACGCTGCGCCGCGCCGCGGCCCAGGCGGCGGCCCTGGAGCGCTGCGCCGACGCGGCCACCGCGACCGCCCGGCTGACGAGCATCCCCGGCATCGGCCCGTGGACGGCGGCCGAGGTGACCCGGGCCGCCTACGGCGACCCCGACGCCGTCTCGGTGGGCGACTACCACATCAAGAACATCGTGGCGTTCGCGCTGACCGGAGCGCCCCGCGGCACCGACGAGCACATGCTGGAACTGCTGGCCCCCTACGCGGGGCACCGCGGGCGGGTCTGCGGCCTGCTCGCGGCCGCGGGCATCGCGGCGCCCAGGTTCGGGCCGCGGATGCCGCTGCGCTCGTTCGCGCGATTCTGAAAGTTGTCGTAGCTCTGTGGTTGACTGGTCCCCGTGGAGCTGCCCGTCAACCCGCCGGTCGAGCCGATGCTCGCCAAGAGCATTCCGAGCCTGCCCACCGCGCCCGGCATGAGCTACGAGCCGAAGTGGGACGGGTTCCGCTGCATCGTGTTCCGCGACGGCGACGAGGTCGAGCTGGCCAGCCGCGGCGGCAAGACGCTGACCCGTTACTTCCCCGAGGTGGTCGAGCAGGTCCTCGCCCAGCTGCCCGAGCGCTGCGTGGTCGACGGCGAGATCATCGTCATCCGGCGCGACACGGGCGAGCCGCGGCTCGACTTCGAGCTGCTCGGCCAGCGGATCCACCCGGCCGCGAGCCGGGTGAAGATGCTCGCCGCGGCGACGCCGGCCTCGTTCGTGGCGTTCGACCTGCTGGCCCTCGGCGACGAGGCGCTCACCGGCCAGGGCTATGCCGAGCGCCGGGCCCGCCTGGCCGACGCGCTCGCCAAGGTCCAGCCGCCGGTGCACGTCACCCCGGTGACGACCGACGTCGACACGGCCCGCGACTGGTTCGAGCGGTTCGAGGGCGCCGGGCTCGACGGGGTGATCGCGAAGCCGGCCGAGGGGCTCTACGAGCCGGGGAAGCGCACGATGTTCAAGATCAAGCACTCCCGGACGGCGGACGCGGTCGTCGCCGGCTTCCGCTGGCACAAGGACGGGCCGATCGTCGGGTCGCTCCTGCTCGGGCTCTATGACGACGACGGCCGCCTGCACCACGTCGGGGTGGCCGCCTCCTTCACCCGGGAGCGGCGGGCCGAGCTGGTGCAGGAGCTCGCGCAGTACCGTGAGGATGTGGTCGACCACCCCTGGAACTGGGCGGGCCTGGCGCCCGGCAGCGCGGCTGAGAGCATCGAGTCGGTCCCGGCCGAGGGCGGCACCAGGCTGCCCGGCGGCGTGAGCCGCTGGACGGGCAAGAAGGACCTGTCGTTCGTCCCCCTGCGGCCCGAGCTGGTGGTCGAGGTGGGCTACGACGCGATGGAGGGCGACCGGTTCCGGCACACGGCGCAGTTCAAGCGCTGGCGGCCCGACCGTGACCCGCTCTCGTGCACCTACGAGCAGCTCGACCGGCCCGTGCGGTTCGACGTCGAGTCCGTGCTGGCGGGGCGTCCTTGAGCCACCACCGCTCCCACCGCCTCCTTCGCCACCGGCTCGCCGCCCTCGTTCCGCTGCTCGTCGTCGCGGCGCTGCTCGGCGGGTGCATCTCGCCCGACACGCGGTGGACCGTGCCGACCGCCGGCCGGCCGCTGCCCGGCGCGTCGGGCCAGCCGTCGGCGTCCAGCTCCGGGGTGCCGATCGCGCCGGCCGACTGGAAGCCGTGCCCCGACGCCTACAAGGCGATCTTCCCGAGCCCGCCGCAGAATGTGACGTTCAGCTGCGCCACGGTCAAGGTGCCGCAGGACTGGGAGCGCCCGAAGGACTCGGGCACGTTCGACATCGCCCTGGTCCGCGGCCGCTCGACGACCCAGCGCGACCGGGTGGGCTCGCTGTTCATCAACCCGGGTGGCCCCGGGGCGTCGGGTTTCGACTACGCGGTGTACCGCTCGGTGTACCTGCCGGCGGAGGTCCTGCGGCGCTTCGACGTCGTCGGCTTCGACCCGCGCGGCATCGGCCGGTCGTCGCCGGTGAAGTGCTTCTCCAACGCCGACCTCGACGCCAACTTCGGCATCGACCCCGACCCGGTCTCCGACGCGCAGTTCCAGCAGAGCGTCACGCTGGCCCGCAAGCTGGCCCAGAGCTGCGGCGACAAGTATGGCGACGCGCTGCGCTACTACTCGACGAAGCAGACCGCCCGCGACATGGACGCGCTGCGCGCCGCCGTGGGCGAGTCCCAGCTCACCTACCTGGGGTATAGCTACGGGACCCTCCTCGGCGCCGTCTACGCCCAGCTGTTCCCGAAGAACGTCCGCGCCCTGGTCCTCGACGGCGCGGTCGACCCGACGCTGTCGACGCAGGACTCGGCGGAGAAGCAGGCGGCCGGCTTCGAGCTGGCGTTCACCAACTTCGCCACCTGGTGCCGCAGCAACGGCACCTCCTGTCCCATCGGCCCCGACGCCCGGGCCGTGGTCATGAAGGCGATCGCTGACGCCCGCGCGGCCCCGGTCGCCGGCAAGGACGGCCGCAAGGCGACGGCCGGCTGGGTGTTCACGGCCGTGGTCTCTTCGCTGTACAGCGAGTCGAGCTGGCGCGACCTCGCCCAGGCGATGCAGGACCTCCGGTCCGGCAAGTCCGACCGCCTGTTCACCCTGGCCGACTCCTACGCGGAGCGCGACCCGTCGGGCGACTACACGAACATGTTCGACGCCAACGCCGCCGTGGGCTGCGCGGACAGCGACGACACCCCGACGGTCGAGCAGGCGCGCGCTCTGCAGGGCCAGTGGCGCCAGAAGTACCCGCTGTTCGGCGGCTCCTTGGCCCTGAACCTGATCTGCGCCCAGTGGCCGGGCAAGCGCGACCCCTACCCGGCCGCCGCGGCGACGGGATCGGCCCCGATCGTGGTGATCGGCACCCTGGGCGACCCCGCCACCCCGTATGAGCAGGCCCCCGCCCTGGCCAAGATGCTGGGCGTCGGCACCCTGGTCACCTGGAAGGGCGAGGGCCACACCGCGTACCCGAAGACGGGCTGCGTCATCGACGCCGTGAACCGCTACCTGATCGACCTCCGCGTCCCCGGCGCCGACCTGACCTGCGACAAGTAACCCACGCCCGTCCCCGACCCGCCTCCGCCCGCCCGCCCGCCCCCGCCCGGGTCGGGTCGGGTCGGGCGCCAGGCTCCGGGGCGGGCTGCACGGCACGCTGGGTTGGCCACGGGGCAACCTCACCCGTCCGACGACCACGCCAGCCACGCCCAGGCCCACCCACGGCCGCGCACGCCACCCACGATCAGGCACACCTACGACCAGGCCAGCCACGCCACCCACGACCGGGCCGCGCACGCCACCGCACGACCGGGCACGCCATCACACGTCGGGCGCTGCGCCCTTCCCTGGCTTCCTCCGCTGGCCAGTAACCCTGCCCGCTTCTCGGCGCGCCGTGGGCGAGGGTTTGAGGATGGCCGACCGGGGACCGTGGTGATCGTGTTGTCGCGGCTCAGGGTCCAGCCGGCACGGGTGGGTTGTGCCCCCGGCGACACCCCTGTCCCGGCGGGTCAGGAGGGCTCCTCCGCGGGGCGGCGGGCGCGGCTGGGCTGGACGCGCATCGGCTCGCCTTCCATCTTCGGGTACTCCGGCGGGTACGGCATGTCGCCCTGGCCGTTTGCCGCGTCCCGTTCGGCCCACTCCAGCAGGGGGGTGATGTCGTACGCCTCGTCGTTGATCGCGGCGTGCGGGTCGCCCAGCGTGGCGATGCGTTCGGGGACCGTGCGCAGGTCGAAGTCGTTCGGGTCGACGTCCGGGAGTTCGGCCCAGGTCAGCGGGGTCGACGCCGTCGCCCTGGGGTTGGCGCGCAGTGAGTACGCGCACGCGATCGTGCGGTCGCGGGCCATCTGGTTGAAGTCGATGAAGACGCGTTCGCCGCGCTCCTCCTTCCACCAGCTGGTCGTGGCCAGGTCGGGGCGGCGGCGTTCCAGCTCGCGGGCCAGGGCGATGACCGCGCGCCGCGCCTCCACGAAGGTCCACTGTGGACGGATTCGGACGTACACGTGGACGCCGCGGCCGCCCGAGGTCTTGGGCCAGCCGGCGAAGCCCAGCTCGTCCAGGATCGCCCTCAGCTCCCCGGCCACCACGGCCGCGTCGGCGAAGTCGGTGCCCGGCTGCGGGTCCAGGTCGATGCGCAGCTCGTCCGGGTTGTCCACCGCCGCGCTGCGGACCGGCCACGGGTGGAACACGATCGTGCCCATCTGGGCCGCCCAGGCCACGTGGGCCAGGTCGGCGGGGCAGAGCTCGTCGGCCTTGCGGCCGCTCGGGAACGCGATGCGGGCCGTCTCGATCCACGGCGGGACGCCCCGGGTCGGGACGCGCTTCTGGAAGAACATCTCGCCGCCGATGCCCTCGGGGAACCGCTGCAGGGTCGTCGGGCGGTTGCCCAGGGCTCGCATGATGCCGTCGCCGACGGCCAGGTAGTACTCGAAGACGTCCCGCTTGGTGAAGCCACGCTCCGGGAAGTACACCTTGTCGGGGCTGGTCAGCCGGACCGGCCGGCCCGCGACCTCGATCTCCAGCGCATCGGCCATGCTCGGACTCTAACCCGCGGCGACCGGGCCCGCGGGGCGTCGGGCGCGGCGGGTCGGCTGCGACTGGGGGCGACGGCGACGGTACCTCGCCGTGGTCGCCCGGGCGGGGTGAGGAGAATTCCTGAAAGTTCGAATTGCGGCTTTCGGGCGGCTCGACGAGCCGGGTCGAGCCGCGGGACGGCACGGGTCCGGCGCGTTCGTGAGCCGTAATGGTCGGCGCAAGAGGTCCGGCTTACCGTTGAGGCATGACCGAGCCACTTGTCAGCATGCCCACGACCGACGAGGAGTGGCGGGTGCGGCTGTCCCCGGAGGAGTTCCGGGTGCTGCGCCGCGCCGGCACCGAGGCGCCGTGGAGCGGCGAGTACGTGAACACCAAGACCGACGGTGTCTACCACTGCCGGGCCTGCGGCGCGCAGCTGTTCGACAGCACGACGAAGTTCGACTCGCACTGCGGCTGGCCGAGCTTCGACGACGCGATCCCCGGCACCGTCAAGGAGATCGACGACCGCTCGCACGGCATGCTCCGCACCGAGATCCGCTGCGCCCGCTGCGACTCGCACCTGGGCCACGTCTTCCGCGGCGAGCGGATGACCGAGAAGGACACCCGCCACTGCGTCAACAGCCTGTCGATCAGGCTCGACCCCCGCTAGGCGAACAGAACGGCGGCGTGACCCCGCGAAGGGGCCACGCCACCGTGCCGGAGAGCGCCGCCGCGCCGAAGAGCTACGTCCTGGTCCGGGCCCGGAACAGCAGCGCGGCGGCCACGATCGCGACGGCCGTGATGCCCGCGCACCAGGCGATCGCCCGCCACGGCGCGTCCCCGACCGGCTGGTCGAGCAGCAGGCCGCGCAGGCTCTCGGTGATCGGGGTGACCGGCTGGTGGCTCGCGAAGCCGCGCAGCCACGACGGCATGGTGTCGATCGGGACGAAGGCGCTGCTGGCGTACGGCAGGAAGGTGATGAAGAAGGTGTAGCCGCTCGCCGCCTCGGGCGTGCGGGCCAGCAGGCCGAGCGCCGCCGCCAGCCACGACACGGCGGCGATGACGAGCACCAGGATGCCGGCCGCAGCGAGCCACTGCCCGGCGTCGGCCCGGGGCCGGAACCCGAGCAGGAACGCCACCCCGAAGACCAGCGCGCTGGACAGCACATTGCGGGCCAGGCTCGCGGTGACGTGCCCGGCGAGCACCGCCGCACCGCCGACGTCGAGCGAGCGGAAGCGGTCGACGATGCCCTCGGACATGTCGTTGGCGACCGACACCGCCGTCATCGCCGAGCCGAACGAGACGCACAGCAGCATGACGCCCGGCACGACATAGGTGACGTACTCGGTGCCGGTCTGGATCGCGCCGCCGAAGAGGTACACGAAAACCACCATCAGCATCACCGGCAGCGCCACCGACATGAGCAGCGCCTCGAGGTTGCGCCGGCCGAGCCGCAGCGACCGGCCGCCCATGGTGATCCACTGAACGGTCACGCTAGACATGAGCGAGCTCCTTGGCGGTGAGCGTGAGGAAGACGTCGTCGAGGGTGGCGCTGTGCAGCGCGAAGCGGCGCACAGCCGAGCGGTGCGGGTCGATCTCGTCGAGGACCGAGCGGACGTGGGCCGCACTGCCGTCCGTGGTGACGCCCAGCGTGAGGCGCTCGGCGTCGTGCTGCACGACCCGGTCGCCGAGGAGGTCGAGCGCGGCCCGCCAGGCGTCGCCGGAGGCCAGGTCGAGGTCGAGGCGCTGGTCGCCGAAGCGGTCCTTGAGCTCGGCCGGGCTGCCCTCGGCGACCACCCGGCCGTGGTCCACGACGGCGATGCGGTCGGCGAGCTGGTCGGCTTCTTCGAGGTACTGCGTGGTCAGGAAGACGGTCACCCCGGCGTCCACGAGCCCGCCGATGACCTCCCACATCGCCTGGCGGCTGGGCAGGTCCAGGCCCGTGGTCGGCTCGTCGAGGAAGATCACGGCCGGCTGCCCGACCAGGCCGGCGGCCAGGTCGAGGCGGCGGCGCATGCCGCCGGAGTAGGTCGCCACCCGCCGGTGGGCGGCGGCCGCGAGGTCGAAGCGCTCGATGAGCTCGGCCGCGCGGCGGTGGGCGGCGCCCCGCGACAGGCCGCTGAGCCGGCCCATCATCCGCAGGTTCTCGAAGCCGGTCTGCATCCCGTCCACCGCCGCGTACTGCCCCGTGAGGCTGATCCGCCGGCGGACGAGGTGGCGCTCCGCGACGACGTCGTGCCCGGCGACCCGCGCGGTCCCGCCGTCGGGCCGCATGAGCGTGGCCAGGATGCGCACGGCCGTGGTCTTGCCGGCGCCGTTCGGGCCGAGCAGCGAGAACACCGTGCCCGGCGCGACCCGCAGGTCGACGCCGGTGAGGACCTTGAGCTTGCCGTAGGACTTCGCGAGGCCGGTCGCCTCGATCGCGAGGTCGTCTGCCATGACGGCTCCCCTGTGAGATTACTGCGTATGTCATACGCACTACTGCGTAAGTTATACGCAGAAGTAGAATGCTGAGTCAATGACTGACGACACCGCCGACGGGATCCCGACCAACCTGGCCGCGGCCTGGGGCCTGCGCGCCCGGCCCGGCAAGGGGCCGAAGCCCGGCCTCACGCTGGACGGGATCGTCGCCGCGGGCGTGAAGGTGGCGACGAACGAGGGCCTGGCCGCGGTCTCGATGGGCCGGGTGGCGTCCGAGCTCGGCGCCTCGACCATGTCGCTGTACCGCTACGTGACCGCCAAGCAGGAGCTGCTCGACCTCATGGTCGACGCCGCGATCGGCCCCGCGCCGGTGCCGGTCGACGGCGAGGGCTGGCGCGCCGGCCTGGCCCGCTTCGCCCGCACCCACCTCGCCCTGCTGCGCAGCGTCCCGTGGGTGGTGCGGGTGCCGCTCGCCGGGCCGCCGCTCACCCCCAACCAGATCGGCTGGATGAACTACGGGCTCACCGTGCTGCGCGACACCGGCCTCGAGGAGTACGAGAAGCTGTCGGCGATCATGACGATGGCCGGCCACGTGCGGAACTGGGCACTGCTCACCGCCGACATGACCGCCTCGGCCGCGGCCGCGGGCACCACGCCCGACGAGGCGATCCAGACGTACGGCCGGCTGCTCACCCGGCTGGTCGACCCCGCGCGGTTCCCGGCGGTCGGCGAGCTGATCAAGTCGGGCATCCTGGACCTGCCGCCGGGCGACCCGGACGAGGACTTCGAGTTCGGCCTCGACCGCCTGCTGGACGGGATCGAGGTGTTGATCGAGCGACGCGCGGCCGATCCCACCTGCGCGACCCCCCAGGTCCGCTAGCGTCCGGGACTGATGAACGACACCATCGCCGACACGCCGGTCGCGCTGGTCCGGCACGCCCGCCTCGCCGAGGTCCTGGCCTGCCCGAGCTGCCACCACCCGCTGCGCGGCACCGTCGTGTGCCCCTCGTGCGGCACCGCCGGCCGGCGCGACGGCGCCCGGCTGAGGTTCGGCGGCTTCGAGTCCGAGGAGCTCAAGGCCGACGCACTCAACCGGGTGAAGGAGTTCGTCAAGACCCGGTTCCACCGGCTCTACCCGACCGCGATCAAGGTCCTCTCGCCCGCCATGGAGCGCCCGGGGGCGATCAGCGGCTTTCTCAAGAGCTTCGACCTCGACCGCGACCTGGTCGCCGACTTCGGCTGCGGCACCCACCGCCGCGACGAGCGCATCGTCTGCATGGACGGCGCGTCGTACGGCAACGTCGACATCGTCACCGACCTGCGCAGGCTGCCGCTGGCCGACGACAGCCTGGCCGGCGGGGTCAGCATCGCGGTGCTGGAGCACGTCCCCGACCCGTCCGCGCACATCGCCGAGATGCACCGGGTGCTCCGGCCGGGCGGCCGCATGCTGGTGTTCGTCCCGTTCATGCAGCCGTTCCACGCCTCGCCGTACGACTTCCAGCGGTACACGGAGGTGGGCCTGCGGGAGCAGTTCCCGCAGTTCGAGGTGCTCAGCCTCAAGCCGGGGGCCGGACCGACCTCGGGCATGATCTGGGTGCTCCAGGAATGGCTGGCGATGCTGCTGTCGTTCGGCTCGGCGAGGCTGTACCGCCTGGTCCTCCCGCTGACCTGGATCCTCTCGCCGCTGAAGCTGCTGGACCTGGTCATGGTCCACCACCCGATGGCGGCCCAGGTTGCCAGTGGGTTCATCATCGAGGTCCGCAAGCCCGCGTAGCCTGACGCATATGGATCTTCGTAGGGAACGGCTCGACGGCGACAAGGGCGAGAAGGCGGGCGACCTGACGGCCAACCCGTTCCGGGCCGACCGCGACCGGATCGTCGCGTCGCCGTTCTTCGCGCGCCTCGGCGGCGTGACCCAGGTGATCAGCCCGGGCGGCTCCGGCCTGCTCGTGCACAACCGGCTCACGCACAGCCTCAAGGTGGCGAGCGTGGCCCGGGCCATCGTGGAGCGGCTGACCGCCGACCCCGCCGAGCGGGAGCTGCTGGAAAAGCTCGGCGGCTGCGACGCCGACGTCGTCGAGGCGGCCGCGCTCGCCCACGACCTCGGCCACCCGCCGTTCGGGCACCTCGGCGAGCACGTGCTCGACCGGCTGGCCCGGGAGCGGCTCGGGCTGCCCGACGGCTTCGAGGGCAACGCCCAGTCGTACCGGATCGTCACCGGCCTCGCCCTCACCGCGGCGGTGCGGGCGGCCCTGCTGAAGTACCCGTGGACCCGCCGCACCTACCCCGACCCGCACCCGCGGCACCTCAAGCCGACGCCCCGCGGCGCCGCCGGCGACCCGCTCGACGGCTCGGCCAAGTTCGGCGCCTACGTCACCGAGCTGACCGACCTGCGCCAGGCCCGGGCGCCGTTCGCCGGGCGGCTGGCCGACTGGCAGCAGACCCCGGAGGCGTCGGTCATGGACACCTCCGACGACATCGCGTACGCGATCCACGACCTGGAGGACTTCCACCGGGTCGGGGTGCTCCAGCAGGGCGCGGTGGCCACCGAGCTGATCGCCTGGCAGCGGGAGGCGGCCGAGCTGCGCGCGCTGAGCGTCGAGGCGCTGCGGGCGACCAGCCGGCGACCCGGGCGCTCGGTCGAGCTGCTCTGGCGCGACCTGCGCCGCAAGGACGACTGGATCTGCGACGACGACGCCTTCCGGGCGGCCGTCGAGCACGTGCGGCTGGAGCTCGTCGACGGGCTGCTCGCGGTACCGTTCGACGGATCGATCGACGCGGAGCAGACCGTGGCCGGATTCTCCGCCCGCTGGACGCGCCGCCTGATCGACGCCATCCACGTACGCCCCGACCCGCCGGTGCGCTCCGGCCACGTCCGGCTCGGCGCCGCCCAGTGGCACGAGGTGCAGGTCCTCAAGTTCATCCACCACCGCTTCGTGCTGGAGCGGCCCGACCTGGCGCTGCACCAGCGCGGCCAGGCCCGGCTGCTGGCGGCGCTGGTCGAGGCGCTGCACGCCTGGCTCGTCGACCCCGACGAGGAGGCGCGCCTCCCCCGCCGGCTGCACGACCTGGTCGAGCTGGCCCAGGCCGAGATGGCCGGGCTGACCGGGGCCGACTACGGCCTCGCGGCGGGCATGCCGCTCGACACCGCCGCGATGGCGCGCGGGCGGGCGATCGTCGACTTCGTCGCGGCGCTCACCGACGGGCAGGCGGTCGGTCTGCTGGAGGCGCTGTCGGGCCGGTCCCGCCAGCTGTGGACCGACGCGTTCGTGCTGTAGATCGGTCCAGAGCCGATAGGCCCCGACGCAGCGAGAATATGGCGTTTCTCCAGATGGCGGAAACACTTCGGTAAACACCTGCATCACTGGCTGGACATTGTCACTCTGGTACCACTAGAAATGGTCGGTGACCACCGAAGGTGATCTTCCGACTACCCCACGCCATCTCGACTGGCGGACTCTGCCGTGGGCGCCTATCGGCGTGGCCACCGCCGGCGTGGTCACCATCGCCCTCACGTCCGTCCTGCTCTATCCGGTGATCGTCCCCAGCGCCGACGAGCGCGCCCTCGGCGGCGCCCCGGACAGCCGCCGCTCGGCCGGCATGGCCGGCCTGCCCGGCACCGCCGGCTCCGCCGCCGCCTCGCCCTCGACGTCGGTGTCCGGCTCGGCGTCGGCCTCGCCGAAGGCCACCCCGAAGGCCGTCGAGCGCACCGGCAAGCCGTCGGCGGCCAACACCGGGGTCATCGCCGGCACGCGGCTCACCGTCATCACCGGCGACCAGACGTACGGCACCGACAACCAGGTCGTCGAGAACGCCGACATCCGCGGGTTCGTGCGGATCACCGGCCGGAAGGTGACCATCCGCAACTCGGTGATCCGCGGCGGCGCGCCGAAGTGCGGGGGCGTCGTCCAGGTCGACGGCAGCGCCACGCTGGAGGACGTCGAGATCGTGCCGACCACCGCCGGCGGCTGCCTCGACGGGGTGTGGGCGAGCGCCACCAACCTGACCCGCGTCAACATCCACAACGTCGTCAACGGCGTCAAGGCGACCGGCAACGACGTGGTCCTGCAGGACTCGTGGGTGCACGACCTCGGCGGCGGGCCGGCGATCCGGGACGCGGTGGAGGCGTTCGGCAAGCGGCGGATCATGCTGCGGCACAACGTGCTCGACGCGGGCCGCGACGGCAACTCGGCGGTCCAGGTGACCCAGGAGGGCGGGGCGAGCGGCGACCTGCGGGTCGAGGGCAACTGGCTCGACGGCGGCGCCTGCACGCTGAACTTCGCCCACCGCGGCGGCGGCGCGGCCACGCTCACCGGGATCGCGGTCGTGAACAACCGCTTCGGCCGGACGTCGAAGTACGTCTGCCCCATCCTCGTCAGCACGCAGACCACACTCAGCCAGAACAGCGGCAACGTCTGGGACGACACCGGCGCACCGATTCCCGCCCCCGACCGGCACGACTGATCACAATGGTGTGGTGAGCGAGCGACTGGTGGTGATCGGCGGCGACGCCGCGGGAATGAGCGCGGCCTCGCAGGCCCGCCGGCGACGCCCGGCCGACGACCTGGCGATCGTCGCGTTCGAGCGCGGGCAGCACGCGTCCTACTCGGCCTGCGGCATCCCGTATCTCGTCGCCGGCGACGTCGACGACGTGGACGCGCTGATCGCCCGGCGGCCGGAGGAGTTCCGCGAGCGTCAGCAGATCGACCTGCGGCTCGGCAGCGAGGTGCTGGCGATCGACACCGACCGGCGCGAGGTGGTGGTGCGCGACGCCACCCACGAGTACCGCGAGCCCTTCGACCAGCTCGTCATCGCGACCGGCGGCACGCCCGCGCGGCCCGAGGTGCCGGGCGCGGTGCTGGCCGGCATCCACGGCGTGCAGACGCTGGACGACGGCATCCGGATCCTCGGGTACCTCGAACGCCACGCCCCCCGCCGCGCCGTCGTCGTCGGCGGCGGCTACATCGGACTGGAGATGGCCGAGGCGATGCTGCGGCACGGCCTGGACGTCACGCTGGTCGACGCCGCGGAGCAGCCGATGCGCACGCTCGACCCGGACATGGGCGCCCTGGTCGCCGCCGCCCTGGAGAAGGAGGGTGTCCGGCTGCGGCTCGGCGAGCGCCTCACCGGCTTCGCCGGCACCGGCGGCCGGGTGACCGCCGTTCGCACGACGGCCGGCGAGATCCCCGCCGACGTCGTCATCCTCGGCCTGGGCACCCGCCCGAACAGCGGGCTCGCCGCCGCGGCCGGCATCGACGTGGGCCCGACCGGCGGCATCCGGGTCGACCGCCGCATGCGCACCTCCGTGGCGGGGATCTGGGCGGCCGGCGACTGCGTGGAGACGCTCCACCTGGTCTCGCAGCGGCCGGTGGCGATCGCCCTCGGTACCCACGCGAACAAGCAGGGCCGGGCGATCGGCATCAACATCGGCGGCGGCTACGCCACCTTCCCCGGCGTCGTCGGCACGGCCGTCTCGAAGCTGTGCTCGCACGAGGTGGCCCGCACCGGCCTGACCACGGCCGAGGCGGAGGCGGCCGGCTTCAGCACGTTCAGCGTGGTCACCGAGTCGACGACCCGCGCCGGCTACTTCCCGGGCGCCCGCACGATCAAGACGAAGATCATCGCCGAGCGCACCACCGGCCGCTTCCTGGGCGGCCAGATCGTCGGCCAGGAGGGCGCCGCCAAGCGCATCGACGCCCTGGCGGTGGCGCTGTGGCACGGGATGACGGTCGAGGAGATGACCGCCCTCGACCTGTCGTACGCCCCGCCCTTCGCCCCGGTCTGGGACCCGATCCTGATCGCCGCCCGCAAGGCCGCCGAGAAGCTCGCCGGCGACTCACGGGGGGATCGGTAGGATCGCGCGGGTGCTGGCACACTTCGCGGACCTGGACCCGTACCGTCTCTACACCCTGCTCAAGCTCCGCTGCGACGTCTTCGTGGTGGAGCAGCGCTGCGCCTACCCGGAGCTGGACGGCCGCGACGTCGAGCCGGCGACGGTCCACCTCTGGCTGGACGACGAGCACGGCACCCCCGCCGCGTACCTGCGCGTCCTGTCCGACCCGTCCGGCGCGGCCCGCATCGGCCGCGTCGTGACCGCGAAGGCCGCGCGGGGCCAGGGCCTGGCCGCCCGCCTCATGGCGGACGCGCTGACCCACGTCGGCCCGGACCGTGAGGTGGTCCTGGACGCCCAGACGGAGGCGATGCGCCTCTACGAACGCTTCGGCTTCACGGCGGAGGGCACCCCGTTCCTGGAGGACGGCATCGAGCACATCCACATGCGCCGCCCCGCCGCCTGACCCCCCGCCGGCCACGTGCGGCGACCTTGATCGCGAAGCTTTTTGGCACCCCTGGCCACCCAAGGTCTTCGCGATCACGGCCGCCGGGGCCGGACCGCTCCCCGGCCGGGTTACGGGAGGTTGGCCACCAGGTCGGCGATCTCGCGGCGGCGGCCCGTGTAGAACGGGACCTCCTCGCGGACGTGGCGGCGGGCGCTCGACGCGCGGAGCTCGCGCATCAGGTCGACGATGCGGTGCAGGTCGTCCGCCTCGAAGGCCAGCATCCACTCGTAGTCGCCCAGGGCGAAGCTCGCCACCGTGTTCGCGCGGACGTCCGGGAAGCCGCGAGCCTGCTGGCCGTGCTCGGCCAGCATCGCGCGGCGCTCCTCGTCCGGCAGGAGGTACCACTCGTAGGAGCGCACGAACGGGTACACGCAGACCCACGCGCGGGCGTGCTCGTCGGCCAGGAAGGCCGGGATGTGGCTCTTGTTGAACTCGGCCGGACGGTGCAGGGCCAGCTGCGACCACACCGGCGTGAGCAGGGTGCCCAGGGCGGTGCGGCGCAGCGCCGCATACGCCTCCTGGAGGGCCTCGGCGCTCGGCGCGTGCCACCAGACCATGAGGTCGGCGTCGGCGCGCAGGCCGGCCACGTCGTACGTGCCGCGGACCACCACGTCCTTGGCCGCCAGGTCGGCGAAGAACGCCGCCGCCTCGGCGCCGATCTCGTCGCGGCGGGCGGGGTCGACGGGGGTCGACGCGCGGAAGACGGACCACATCGTGTAGCGGATGGAGTCGTTCAGCTCGCGGATGCGGGCGGCGTTGGTGGTCGTCATGCGGCTATTCTCCCAGGCCCTCGAGGACCGCGTCGGCGGCGGCCCAGCCGGACGTGATGCAGGCGGGAATGCCCACACCGTCGTACGCCGCACCGGCGACGGCGATCGCCGGGTGGCTGCGCAGCGCCTCGCGCAGTGCCCGCACGCGGTCCTGATGATGCGGGGTGTACTGCGGGAGCGCCCCACCCCACCGGTACACCGCGCCGGCGACGGGGTCGGGCAGCGCGTCGACGCCGAGCAGCACGGCCAGCTCGTGACGGACCAGGGCGACCAGGTTCTCGTCGGTGCGCTGGAGCTGCTCCTCGTCGCCGTGCCGGCCGACCGACGCCCGCAGCAGCGTGACGCCCGGGCGGTGCAGGTGGGCCCACTTCTGGTCGAAGAACGTGACCGCCTTCACCGCGAACCCCTCGGCCGCCGGCACCAGGAAGCCCGACAGCTCGGGCAGCTTCGTCGCCGGCAGGGCGAGCGCGATCAGCGCCACCGAGGCGTACTCCAGCGGCACCCCGGCCAGACCATCCACAGTGGACAGCAGGCGGGCGGCCGGCGCGGCCGGGACGGCGAGCACCACGCCGTCGGCGTCGAGGTCGGCCGGGTCGTGGGTCGAGCCGACGGTGAGCCGCCAGCCGGCGCCGTGGCGGCGCAGCTCACGGACGGTCGACCCGAGCCGCACGCCGGGCAGCGCGGCGGTGACGGCGTCGGTGAGCCGGCTCATGCCGCCGGCGACGGTCCCGAAGACCGGCCCGCCGGACGGCGCCGGCACCGCCGACCGCAGCGCGTCGGTGAGGGTGTGGGACCGCTCGGCCGCGGCGGCGAGCCTCGGCAGGGCCATGCGCAGCGACAGGCGGTCGGCCCGGCCGGCGTAGACCCCGCCCAGCAGCGGCTCGACGTAGTGGTCCACGACGGCGTCGCCGCGGCGCGGCCGGACCAGCTCACCCACGGTGACGTCGCCACCGGGCGGGAGCAGGGGTTCGGGGGACGGCTCATCGGGTACTGCCGAATCCACCGGAATGCCCATGAACGTCCCGGCCGGCAGGTCGCGCAGGCCGCCCTCGATCGCCACCGCGGCGCGCGCGGGGGTCGGATGGACCACGGCGTCGGCCAGGCCGGCGGCGCCCGCCAGCCGGACCGCGGCGCTGGGACCGCCCTCGGGCGCGGCCATCAGGAACGACTCGGCGCCGTGCTCGACCGGGCCGCCGGCCAGGGTGCCGGTGCGCAGCTTGCCACCCGTGCGCTCGCCGCGGTCGATCAGGACGACGTCGAGGCCGCGCTCGTGGAGGCGCTGCGCCGCGGCCAGGCCGGCGATGCCGCCGCCGACGACCACGACGCGCTTTGTCATACCCCGAGTCTATTGTCGCGGCATGACGGAAGAGCGAGTGGCAATCGTCACCGGCGCGGCGCAGGGCATCGGGCGGCGGACGGCGGAGGTGCTGGCGGAGGAGGGCTACGCGCTGGCCCTGTTCGACCGGCAGCCGGTCCTCGGGCTCGACGGGCTGACGTTCGTGGGCGACGTGTCCGACGAGGCGGACGTGGCGCAGTTCGCGGCCGAGGTCGAGGCGCGGTTCGGGCGCGCCGACGTGCTGGTCAACAACGCCGGCATCGCGTCGATCGCACCCGCCGAGGAGACGGATGCGGCGCAGTGGCGGCGGGTGCTGGAGGTCAACCTGACCGGGCCGTTCCTGCTGTGCCAGGCGTTCGGCCGGCGGATGCTGGTGCGCGGCACCGGCTCGATCGTCAACATCGCGTCCGTCGCGGGCCTGTTCGGGGTCGCCGACCGGGTGGCCTATAACGCCAGCAAGCACGGGCTGGTCGGGCTCACGCGCACGCTCGCGGTCGAGTGGGGCGGGCGGGGCGTCCGGGTCAACGCGGTGTGCCCCGGCTGGGTGAAGACTGAGATGGACGACGAGTCGCAGGCCTCGGGTGCATACCGTGACGGTGACATCACCGACCACGTGCCGATGGGCCGGTTCGCCCAGCCGGAGGACATCGCCCGCGCGGTGGCGTTCCTGGCCGACCCGGCGAAGAGCGGCTTCGTCAACGGTGCGACGCTGTCCGTCGACGGCGGCTGGGCGGCCGACGGATCGTGGCAGTCGCTGCGCCTGGAGAGCCGGGCGCGCTGAGAGCGGGGAGAGTTCCCCGGAGTGGCATTTCGCACACCCGATGTGCGTCGATATGTCGGCGACTCGGGTGATGCCGGGGGCGGCGATGTCCATCTGTGGGGCGAACCCCTCTGGAAGATCTCGCCCGAGGCGCGCACACTCTCACGGATGAGCGACCTCGCGTCCTCCAGGCCGTCACCCGACGAGCCGGGCGACCCGCAACGGCATCATGCCGATGCACATGGGCTCGACCCGCTCGCCGAGGTGATTGCCGGCCTCGCGGACCTCGCCGACCTCGGCGATCTCGCGGACGTCTCCGGGCTGGGCGCACGGGCGATCCCGATCGACGACGCCGAGCCGACCGCCCGCACCATCGCCGCGCTGCTGGAGTCCCCAACGACGAGCCCGGCCGAGCTGGCCGACGCCGTAGCGTGGTGCTACGACGACACCGCGTTGCCGTTGCTGCTGCCGCTCGCGCGGCACACCGACGCGCGGGTGCGGCGGGCCGTGGCCCAGGCGCTGCCGAGCGTGCTCGGTGAGGCCACGCCGGACGAGACCGTGGCCGCGCTGCTCACGCTGAGTGGCGACCTGGACGACGACGTGCGCGACTGGGCCTGCTTCGCGCTCGGCACCCAGCTGTCCGAAGTGGACGAGCCGAAGGTCCGCGAGGCGCTGGTCGCCCGGCTCGACGACCCGCACGACGACACCCGTTGCGAGGCACTGCTCGGGCTGGCCCGGCGCCGCGACGAGCGGGTGCTGCCGGTGCTCGGCGAGCGGCTGGCCCGCGACAACGTGTACTCGCTGGAGATCGACGCAGCCGGCGCCCTCGGGCACCCGTCGCTGCACACGCTGGTGCGCGGGCACCTGTCGGGCTGGGACGACGACGTTGTGGCCCGGGTGTGCGCGGCACTGCGGCTGACCGACCCCGACGGCGTCGGCGACGACCTGCTCGACGGCCTGTCCGACTGGTTCCGGGCCGGGGCGCCGCACGCCACCGACGAGGACCGCTACTGGTGGTCGGTGACGCTCCAACTGCTCGAGCACGCCGAGTACCGGGCGCCTGGGATCGCCGAGCAGGTGCACGACCGGCTGCTCGGCAACGCCCAGGCCACGGGCCTGATGCTCGCCTCGCGCCTGGCCCAGCTGGCCGGCGACCACGGCTGGCCGCGCTGGGTGCCGTCCGACCGTTAGGCGGACCGCGTTCGGCGGACCGTTCAGACCCGGTCCAGAGCCGATAGGCCCCGACCGGATCGGTTAGGCCGTGTGGATCAGCTCGACCAGGCGGGTCAGCACGTCCGGGTCGGTCTCCGGCAGCACGCCGTGGCCGAGGTTGAAGATGTGGCCGGGGGCCTTGGCGCCCTCCGCCAGCACGCGGCGGGCCTCCTGCTCGACGACCTCCCACGGGGCGAAGAGCACCGCGGGGTCGAGGTTGCCCTGGACGGCCTTGCCCGGGACGCGGCCGGCGGCGACGTCGAGCGGGGTGCGCCAGTCGACGCCCACCACGTCGGCGCCCGCCTCGCTCATGGCGGCGAGCAGCTCCGCAGTACCGACGCCGAAATGAATCCGGGGAACCTCGGGCAGGCTCCGCAGCACGCTCGCGGAGTGGGGCAGCACCGAGCGCCGGTAGTCGGCCTCCGACAGCGCCCCCGCCCACGAGTCGAACAGCTGGATCGCGTCGACTCCCGCGTCGACCTGCACCCGCAGGAAGGTGCGGGTGATGTCGGCCAGGCGGGTGCACAGCGCGTGCCAGACGTCGGGCGCGCCCAGCATGAGGGCCTTGGTCAGCACGTGGTGCTTCGAGGGCCCGCCCTCGACGAGGTAGCTGGCCAGGGTGAACGGCGCGCCCGCGAAGCCGATGAGCGCCGTCTGGCCGAGCTCGCGCTGGAGCCCGCGGACGGCCTCGGCGACGAACTCGACGGCCTCCGGCTCCAGCGGCCGGATCGCCTCGACGTCGGCCATGGTCCGCACCGGGTGCGCCACGACGGGGCCGGTGCCGGCGACGATGTCGAGGTCGACGCCGGCGGCCTGGAGCGGCACCACGATGTCGCTGAACAGGATGGCCGCGTCGACGCCGTGCCGGCGGACCGGCTGGAGGGTGATCTCGGTGACCAGATCGGGCCGGCGGCAGGACTCCAGCATCCCGATCCCGGCCCGGAGCTCGCGATACTCGGGCAGGGACCGGCCCGCCTGACGCATGAACCAGACCGGGGTGTGCGGCACCGCCTCGCCTCGGGCGGCGCGCAGCAGGACCTTCGTCGTGTCATCCATAGCGCGACCATCGTTTCACTCGGTGCAGCGCGGCGGCGCGGCGGCACCCCCTGCGCGACTTTCTCTCTTAGTCTTCCGTTATGGCGCCATCGACCGCGACTCCCCCCACGTTCACCCGGGCGGTGGAGGAGCTGCGTGCCGTGACCGCCCGGCCGGAGATCACCTTGGAGGAGGTGCCGGCGCCCCAGCGCCTGGCGCCCTATGCGCACGCCCTCGGCGGCACGGTGCTGCGCAGCGGCGACGAGGTGGCCACCGGGCGGCTGATCCTGCTGCACGACCCGGCCGGCCACGACGCCTGGGACGGCACGATGCGGTTCGTGACGTATGTGACGGCCGAGCTCGAGGCGGAGCTCGCCGCCGACCCGCTGCTGCCCGGCGTCGGCTGGAGCTGGCTCACCGACGCGCTCGAGGGGCACCACGCCGCCTATACGGCCATCGGCGGGACCATCACGCAGACCCTGTCGACCCGCTTCGGCGACCTGGCCGGCCCGCCGGCCGCGGCCGACCTGGAGATCCGGGCCTCGTGGACGCCGACCGACGACGACCTCCAGGCCCACGTCCACGCCTGGTGCGCACTGCTGGCCTCGACGGCCGGCCTGCCACCGCCCGGCGTGACCGCGCTGCACGCATGAAAAAGGGCCGGCGCACCGCGCCGGCCCTTTCCCGTCATCAAATCCCGAGCAGGACCTCAGCCTCGTTGCACGGCTTGTCCATCTCGTTGAGCTTGTTCTGCATCGTTGTCTGGTCGCCCTTGTTGGCCGCCTCCAGCGCCTCGAGCAGCAGCTTCAGGCAGGTGCCGATGACGTCGCGCTGGCGCTTGGCCTCGGTGCTGTCGGCCTGGGTGCCGCGCAGGTCCTGCTGGGCCTTGGCGAGGTCGTCGGCCTTCGACTTGAGGTCGGCCTTCGTGGTGTCGAGTTCCTTGGTGGTGTTGTCGATCGTCACCTGACGGTCGGCGGCGAGCTTCTCCGACTTGTCCAGCTTGCCGCTCTTGTCGACGTAGAGGCCGACGAAGACGCCGGCCGCGATGACGGCGAGCGCCAGCAGGCTGGCCAGGATCGGGACGGCGACGCCGCGCTTCTTCGGCGGCCCGACCGGCGGGTACGCCACCGGCTGACCCGGGAACGCGGGCGGGCCGGAGACCGGGCCGAACGCGTTCGGCGGGCCGGACATGGGCGGGCCCGACATCGGCGGGGCGGACATCGGCGGCTGGGCCATCATCGGGGCGGTCGGCGGGGCCGAGACCGACGGGTCGAGGCTGTAGGAGCCCTCGCTGCCGTACGGCGGCAGCTGCGCGGTGCCCTGGTCGTGCACCGGGGCGGCCTGCGGCGGCACGGGGCCGCCGTAGGGCGACACCGGCTGGTCGTAGGTCGGCTGCGGCGGCGCAGGGTACGCCGGCTGGTCGTAGGTCGGCTGCGGCGGCGCCGGCGCCGGGTACCCCGGCTGCGGCGGGGGCGGGTAGGCCCCGGCGGGCGCGTTCGGGTCGGGGTAGCCGTATCCCTCGTTCGGGTTCCCCTGGGGGTTTCCGGGGTATGACATCTGCTTCCTCCTGATGGTCCGCCGGGCAGCGCCCCGGCGGGCTTCGTACGACCGCCGCGACCGGGACGCGACGGCGGGTGGTTCGGGGACTACCGCTCAGCAGACGTTATTGACCGTCTGACAGACCACCGTGATCGGGATCGCGAGGCCGATGCCCTCAGCCTCCCGGGCCTTGAGCGTCGCGACGCCGACCACCTCCTTCTTCGCGTTGAACACCGGGCCACCGGAGTTGCCGGGGTTGATGGCCGCGTCGAACTGCATCAGCTGCTCGCCGCTCAACGTGCGGAAGGCGCTCACCACACCCGTCGTCACGGTGTCCTCGAGGCCGAGCGGGGAGCCGACGACGAGCACCGGCTCGCCGACCTTGGGGACCTCCGGTGCCGGGTTCAGCCGGGTGAACACCTCGTCGGTGTGGAGCACGACCAGGTCCTTGTCCGGGTGAACCTCGACGATCGTCGCGCCGAAGCGCTGGTCGGTGCGCTCGAGGCTGACGTTGCGCTCGTTGCGCTCGTACGCCTCCTGCACCACGTGGTAGTTGGTGATGAGGTTGGTGCCGCCGCCCGCCGGCTCCTTGCCGAGGGCGAAGGCGGTGCCCGTCGCGTACTTGGTGGAGACCCGGAAGACGCTCGGCCGCACGCTCGCCGCGACCTCGGCCGCGTCGAGGCTGCCGCCGGTCTTCGCCTCCAGCTTGTCGGCCCGGCCCTCGAGGGCCTTCAGCCGCGACTCGTCCGCCTGCTGCGCCTGGGCGAGCCGGTCCTCGGTCTTGTCGAGGCGGCCCTGCAGGTTCACGATGAACGCCGCCTGCACGCCGACCACGATGAGCAGCACGATCGCCAGCACCAGGGCGAACACCGAGGTGCCGCTGCGCCGGGCGGGCGGGGCGAGCGGCGGGCCGCTGTGCGGCCGCGGCTGGCCCGGCCCCGAGACCGGCCACGCGCTCGTCGGCTGGGCGGGCATCGCGCCGGTGGCGGTCGGCACCGCAGCGGTCGGCATCGACCCGGTGTTCGACACCGCCTGGAACGAGCCGGTCGACGTCATGCGCGGGGGAAGTGGACCGAGTCGCTCCGGCTCGTCAGCCGACCGGTCCGCCTGTCGCGGCCGTTCGTACGAGTCGGAGGGGCCGGAAGCCACCGGGTTGGAGGGGTCATACCCGGCCGTCATGCTTCTCGTTTCCTTCCTGTCACGATTGCGCCCGGTTCGCCGGACAAATGCCTGCCCGCAGGCTGCCATATCGCGGCGTCGCCGGTCGGCCTCACCCTAGACGGCCTGCACAAGCCCTGCGACGTTCGAGGCAACCTATGGACAGAAGCAACCTGCCGACAGATCCGGATGTCCTGCGCACGCGACCGTACCGGCAACCACCATCGTCTGTCCGACCCGTTTCCCAACCCTTTTCCGGCGGTCTTCACGCGGGTCGGTAAGGGGTCTTGAACCCGACGCGCCGGACCGGCTGCAACGGGGTACCTGTGGCGCAACGTACCGTGGTCCGCGTGACCGACGAACCCCCCGCGCGGCGTCGGGACGAGGAGCCAGACAGTCCGGGCAAACCGGACGACACGACCGAGCCCGTCCTGCTGACCGCCCCCCGAGACGGGACACCCGAGCCCATCGTGGACCGGGCCGACCTGGCGCGCGCCGTCGAACGATTCGCCGCGGGCTCCGGCCCCGTGGCGGTCGACGCCGAGCGCGCCTCCGGCTACCGCTACACCCACCGGGCCTACCTCGTGCAGCTGCGGCGTGCCGGAGCCGGCACGGTGCTCATCGACCCGCTGCCGTTCGGCCAGCTGCCCGAGCTCGACGAAGTGATCTCACCCACTGAGTGGGTGCTGCACGCCGCGAGCCAGGACCTGCCGTGCCTCACCGAGCTCGGCCTGCGCCCCACCCGGCTGTTCGACACCGAGCTGGCCGCCCGGCTGTGCGGCTTCGAGCGGGTCGGGCTGGCCGCCCTGACCGAGTCGCTGCTGGGCTACACGCTGGAGAAGCACCATTCGGCCGCCGACTGGTCGACCCGGCCGCTGCCCACCTCCTGGCTGACCTACGCGGCGCTCGACGTCGAGCTGCTGCTCCAGCTGCGCGACCACCTCGTCGAGGAGCTCCAGAAGCAGGGCAAGACCGAGTGGGCCCAGCAGGAGTTCGCCGCGCTGGTCGCCTCGGCCGGCGACCCGCCGCGCGTGCGGGCCGACCCGTGGCGGCGCACGTCGGGCATCCACCGGGTCCGCGGGGCCCGCGCCCTGGCCCGGGTGCGCGCGCTGTGGACCGCCCGCGACGAGATCGCCCAGCGCCGCGACGCGAGCCCCGGCCGGGTGCTCGCCGACGCCGCGATCATCGCCGCGGCCGAGGCCGACCCGAAGGACGAGCGCAGCCTGCTCGCCCTGGCCGGCTTCGGCGGACGGTCGGTGCGCCGGCTGGCCCCGACCTGGCTCGGCGCCCTCACCGACGCCCGCGCGCTGTCCGACAAGGAGCTGCCGACCACGCCGCCGTCGGAAGGCCCGCCCCCGCCGCACCGCTGGGCCGAGCGCGACCCGGTCGCGGCCGCCCGGCTGGCCCGCTGCCGGGAGCTGGTCACCGGCCTCGCCGCGGCCCACAACCTGCCGCCGGAGAATCTGATCACCCCGGACTCGGTGCGCCGGCTGGCCTGGTCACCCCCGGAGGACCTGGCGGAGGACGCGGTGGCGGCGGTGCTGTCCGGCTACGGGGCCCGCCCCTGGCAGGTCGGCCTGGTCGCGCCGGGTCTGACCGCGGCACTGCACATACCGGACTGACCCGCGGACGGTGTGGGCGGATCCACAGCACGGCCCGACTTACTGACGAGTAACATAGCTGGTAACTCGTCAGGAGGAGGACTCCGTGCCCCGTACCGTCCGCGACGTCGTCTTCGTCGACGGCGTGCGCACCCCGTTCGGCAAGGCCGGTGGGATGTACGCCAACACCCGCGCCGACGATCTCGTCATCCGCTGCATCCGCGAGCTCCTGCGGCGGAACCCGCAGCTGCCGCCGGAGCGGGTCGACGAGGTCGCCATCGCGGCCACGACGCAGATCGGTGACCAGGGCCTGACCATCGGGCGCACGGCGGCCCTGCTGGCCGGCCTGCCGAAGTCCGTGCCCGGCTACGCCATCGACCGGATGTGTGCCGGCGCCCTGACCGCGGTGACGACCGTCGCCGGCGGCATCGCGTTCGGCGCCTACGACGTGGCGATCGCCGGCGGCGTCGAGCACATGGGCCGCCACCCGATGGGTGAGGGCGTCGACCCCAACCCGCGCATCCTGGCCGAGAAGCTCGTCGACCCGTCCGCCCTGGTCATGGGCTCGACCGCGGAGAACCTCCACGACCGCCTGCCCGGCATCACCAAGGAGCGGGCCGACCGGTTCGGCTACGCGTCGCAGCTGAAGACGGCGGCCGCCTACCAGGCCGGCAAGCTCCAGCCCGACCTCGTCAGCGTGGCCACCCGCGACCCGGAGGCCGGCTGGGGCCTGGCCACCGTCGACGAGGCGCCCCGCGAGACCAGCCTGGAGAAGCTGGCCACGCTGAAGACCCCGTTCCGCCCGCACGGCAAGGTGACCGCGGGCAACGCGGCCGGCCTCAACGACGGCGCCACCGCGTCGATCATCGCGGCCGAGGACGTCGCCCGGGAGCTGGGCCTGCCGATCGGCATGCGCCTGGTCGCCTACGGGTTCGCCGGCGTCGAGCCGGAGGTCATGGGCGTCGGCCCGATCCCGGCCACCGAGAAGGCGCTGCGCCAGGCCGGCCTGACCATCGAGGACATCGGCCTGTTCGAGCTCAACGAGGCGTTCGCCGTGCAGGTGCTCGCGTTCCTCGACCACTTCGGCATCGCCGACGACGACCCGCGGGTCAACCCCTGGGGCGGGGCGATCGCCGTCGGGCACCCGCTCGCCTCCTCCGGCGTGCGGCTCATGACGCAGCTGTCGCGGCAGTTCGCCGAGCACCCCGAGGTGCGCTACGGCCTGACCGCCATGTGCGTCGGCATCGGCATGGGCGCGTCCGTGATCTGGGAGAACCCGAACTGGAAGGGCGACAAGTGACCGCGACCATCACCAACCCGAACGAGGTCGTGACCAAGGCCCTGCTGCGGTTCGTGACCCTGCCCAGCCGCGAGCGGGCCGCGCTCATCACGCTCGACAACGGCTTCGACCACACCAAGCCGAACTCCTTCGGCCCCGGCGGGCTGGCCAGCCTCGACGCGGCGATCGACGAGGCGGTCGCGGCGCAGCCGAAGTTCATCGCGCTGACCGGCAAGCCGTACATCTTCTGCGTCGGCGCCGACATCACCGGCATGCCGCTGCTGACCTCGCGCGAGCAGGCGGTGGAGCTCGGGCGGTACGGGCACCGGGTCTTCCGCAAGCTGCGCGACTCGGCGGTGCCGACGTTCGCGTTCGTCAACGGCGCCGCGATGGGCGGCGGCCTCGAGGTCGCCCTGCACTGCCACTACCGGACCGTCTCCTCGGGCGCCGCGGCGCTCGCGCTGCCCGAGGTCGCGATCGGCCTGGTGCCCGGCTGGGGCGGCACGCAGCTGCTGCCGAACCTCATCGGCATCGCCGCCGCCGCGCAGGTCATCCTCCAGAACCCGCTCACCCAGAAGCAGCTCAAGCCGGCCCAGGCCCACGAGATGGGCATCGCCGACGCGATCTTCGACCCGGCCGACTACCTGGAGCGGTCGCTGGCGTGGGCCGAGGGCGTCGTCGACGGCACGGTCACCGTGACCCGGCCGGAGATCGACCGCGACATGTGGGACGGGGTGCTGTACTTCGCCAAGCACCAGCTCGACGAGCGCCTCCACGGCGCCGTCAACAGCGCGAACCAGGCGCTCTCACTCTTGGCTGCGGCCAAGAGTGTGTCGTTCGACGAGGGAACTGCGCTCGAGGACGAGGCGCTCGCCGACCTCATCATGGGCGACCAGGCCCGGGCCAGCCTCTACGCGTTCGACCTGGTGCAGCGCCGGGCCAAGCGGCCGGCGGGCGCGCCGGACAAGGGCCTGGCCCGCGACGTGAACAAGGTCGGCATCGTCGGCGCCGGGCTCATGGCGTCGCAGCTCGCCCTGCTGTTCGTGCGCCGGCTCGAGGTACCGGTGGTGCTGACCGACCTCGACCAGGAGCGCGTGGACAAGGGCGTCGGCTACGTGCACGCCGAGATCGACAAGCTGGTCGCGAAGCGGCGCCTCGGCGCCGGCCGGGCCGCCAAGTTCAAGGGCCTCGTGAGCGGATCGGTCGACAAGGCCGCCTTCGCCGACGCCGACCTGGTGCTCGAGGCCGTGTTCGAGGACCTCGGCGTGAAGAAGCAGGTCTGGGCCGAGCTCGAGAAGATCGTCCGCGACGACTGCGTGCTGGCCACCAACACCTCCTCGCTGTCGGTCACCGAGCAGGCCGCCGACCTCGCCCACCCCGAGCGCGTGGTCGGGCTGCACTTCTTCAACCCGGTCGCGATGATGCCGCTGCTGGAGATCGTGCGGGCGGCGCAGACCGACGACGCGACCCTGGCGACCGCGTTCGCGGTGGGCAAGGCGCTGAAGAAGTCGTCGGTGCTCGTGAAGGACGCGCCGGCGTTCGTCGTGAACCGGCTGCTGACCCGCTTCCTCGGCGTCGTCACCGCCTCGGTCGACGACGGCACCCCGATCGACGTCGCCGACTCGGCCCTCGACCCGCTCGGCCTGCCGATGCGCCCGATGGCCCTGCTCACCATGGTCGGCCCGGCCGTCGCGCACCACGTGGCCGAGACGCTGCACGGCGCGTTCCCGGACCGCTTCGGCGTCTCGGCGAACCTGGGCCGCGTGGTCGCCGCCGGCAAGCGTGGCTTCACCGACGCCGACGGCAACCCCGACCCGGAGGTCCTCGCCCTGCTGGAGACCGGCGACCGGCCGGCCACCGCCGAGCAGCTGCACGAGCAGGCGACCGCGGCCCTCGCCCAGGAGATCCGCCTGATGCTCGACGAGGGTGTCGTGGCGGACGCCCGCGACATCGACCTGTGCATGATCCTTGGCGCCGGCTGGCCGTTCCACCTCGGTGGGGTCACGCCGTACCTCGACCGCGAGGGCATCTCCGAGAAGGTCACCGGAGCGCGCTTCCTCCCGCCGGGCGTGGCGAACGCACCGTAACCCCGCAATCGAGGGAAATCCTTACCGATCGCCGGACAGGGACCCCGCCGACGCCTAGCGTTGGCGGGGTTCGTCACGCGGTCCCCCCGGCCGCCATGTTCTTCAGGCACGGGGGTACACCATGCGCAGCACCGCCCTGTTTCTTGCTGTCCTGATCGGCGTCCTGCTGCCGGCGACGGACGCGCAGGCCGCACAGACCGCGACCGTGGTCTCGCCGAAGCGGCCCCTCAACGTCCGGGCCGGCTCGGCCGTGTGGACGCCCCAGCTGCGCACCCTGGCGCACGGCAGCTCGGTCACGATCGTGTGCCAGGTCCGCGGCCAGCGCATCGACCAGGGCACGGTCCGGGTCACCGACCTGTGGGACCGGCTGGGCGACGGCACGTACGTCTCCGACGCGTGGATCCGCCGCGCTCAGGACGTGCCGCTGTGCGAAGCGACGGCCACGGCGGCACCCGCGTCCGTCGCCGGCACGGTCGCTTCGGGCGGCACCCCGCTGAAGGCCCGCTCGGCCCCGGCCCACGGCGCCGCGCTCATCGGCGCCTTCGCCAACGGCACGGCCCTGACGCTCGCCTGCCAGGTGCGCGGCGAGAACATCACCGGCGCGGTCCGCACGACGCCGATGTGGAACCGGCTGCCCTCGGGTGCCTACGTCTCCGACGCGTACGTCCGGCGCGGCGCGACCCCGCCACCGTGCGCGGCCGCGCCGCCGGCCGCCGCGCCGGTTGCCGCCGCTCCCGCGGCGGCCCCACCGGCGGCCACCGGGCGCTGGGTCAGCCCGCTGCCCGGCTTCACGGCCCGCCCCGGCTTCCGCACGCCGAGCAACCCGAAGCACCTCGGCGTCGACATCATGTCGTTCACCGGCACCCCGATCCGCGCGGCGTCGGCCGGCACCGTGGTCGCGGTGGTGTGCAACATCGAGGCCGGCTACTCCTGCGACCGGCCCGGCGGCGCCTCGGTCGGCGGCTGCGGCTGGTACGTGAAGCTCCAGCACGCGGGCCGCGTCGCGACGCTGTACTGCCACATGGTCCGCCGCCCGATCGTGCGGCCCGGCCAGAAGGTCGCGGCCGGCCAGATCATCGGCTACGTCGGCAGCTCCGGCAACTCGTCCGCACCGCACCTGCACTTCGAGGTGCACCTGAACGCCCCACCGACGGGCCCGTACAACGCCGTCGACCCACTACCGTTCATGCGCGCCCACGGCGCCCCCATCGACTGACCGCCCCAGAACGGCGCCGGCGCCGTCGAGCAGCACGGCCGTGACCCCGAAGTCGCGGTCCACCATGCGCGCCACAGGGGTGTCCAGGAGCTCCAGGAAGGCTGTGAGGTCCCGCTGTACCCCGAGCAGCAGCCCGGGCAGGTCCGCCAGCGGGACGTCGACGTAGGGCCCGCGCACCGGGTTGCTGTCCTGCCACACCCGGGCGCGGTCGCCGTCGATCTCGACCTTGGGCGAAGGGTCGTGCCCGAGCCACGGCGACCCGCCGGCGAGGATCTCGAGCCAGTCGCGCCAGTCCTCCAGCCCGCCGCAGCAGCCGGGCACGACGACCGCGCCGGTGCGCCGGTCGGCGATCCGCAGCCCGCCCTGCATGATGAGCACTTCCGCCTCGGCGAGCGTCTCGACCTGGAGGTACCCGGTCAGGGTGGACAGGAACCGCTCGACCTGCTCGCCGGTGCATTCGCCGCTCAGCGCCAGCCACGAGCCGTCCGACAGCTCGGCCACCGGCTCCAACGACATCACCACGACATCTCACCGCGCGGCCACGGTGATCGTCCACCCGGACACCGCTCGTGCATCTGCCGGCGCCACGGACGCTGCCATCGCCGTCGACCCAAGAACGACCCGAAGTCCGCGCGGCCGCCCGCGGCTACTGCTGGCCCGCACGCCGGCTGCGCCTTGCCCGCGGAACCCGCGATCAACCCGGCCGACGTCATGATCCATGGCGACTTCTGGCTGTCATGGCAACCGGAACTCGCCATCGATCATGGCTCCACGACCGACGGCGGCCCGGCGTTCGCGTCATGTTGCGCAAACCGCGATCACGGACGCCGCCGCCCATGATCAAGGGAAACATGTGGCTGCCCCAACGACCACATCGTTCCCTTGATCATGGAAGCCCCGCAAAAAGCTGTGTGGCGCATGGTACTGTGTGGCGCATGGTAAGCGATGCCTTCGACAAGCTCGAGCAGGAGCTGCGCCGCGGCGTCGTCGTCCTGGCGGTGCTCTCCCAGCTGCGCGAGCTGCGCTACGGCTACGAGCTGCGGCAGTCCCTCATCGAGAAGGGCCTGCCGATCGAGGAGGGCACGTTGTACCCGCTGCTGCGCCGCCTGGAGGCGCAGGGCGTGCTGAGCAGCGAGTGGCAGACCGCGGACGGCAAGCCCCGGCGCTACTACAAGCTCAGCGAAGAGGGCGAGCGCCTGCTCCGGCGACTGACCGGCTCCTGGCGCGGCCTCAACGAGGCAATGGGGAATCTCCTGGAGGCGTCATGACCGCTGACGAGCTGATCGACCGGTACGTTGCCGACGTCGTGGCGCTCCTGCCCCGCCGGCAACGGCGCGACGTGGCCCGCGAGCTGCGCGAGCTGCTGACGGAGGAGGCGGAGGGCCGGGACGTCGAGACCCTGCTCGCGGACTTCGGGCATCCGGCCGAGGTCGCCGCCCGGTACGGGCAGCCGGTGACACTGATCGACCCGGTGGACACCCGCCGCTTCCTGTCGCTGGCGATCGGCGGGTCGCTGCTGATCCACTTCGGCGCGGTCCTCGGCGAGCTCATCAAGCCGGTCCGCGACTTCGAGCAGGCGGCGGACGCGGCCTGGCCGGTGGTCTTCGCCTGGCTCGGCCTGCTGTTCGTCGGCTTCGCCCTGCGGGCCTGGCAGCGCCGCCGGCGCCCGGCGCGGTGGCGGCCCCGCCCGGCGCCCAACAAGCACGTCAACCGCGCCGGCCGCATCGCCGCCCTGGCCTTCTACACGGCGGGCACGGCCGTCCTCCTCGACCCGGCGGCGGCCTTCAGGATGGCCGGCCTGCCCCAGCCGGCGATCGACGCGGTCACCTACGACGAGCGCTTCCTCGACGTGCGCGGGCCGGTGATGTTCGCCCTGCTCATCACCGCGCTGCTGGGCGAGGCGGTGGCGATCTGGAAGCCCTTGCCGGTCACCCAGCTGGTCCACGGCGCCGTCATCTGCGCGGTCCTCACCTGGCTGATCGGCAGCGGCCCGATCTTCGTCACCCCGGCGGCCGACGAGACCTTCAAGAGCACGACCGCCCTGCTCATCCTGGTGTCGCTGGTCGACCTGGCGGTCCGCCTCCGCCGCACCCACGCCGCCCACTCGCTGCGGCACTGATCAGCGGGCGGCCGGCTTCACCGCGGCGGTCCCCGACAGCAGCGGGGTCAGGGCCGCCGCGGGGAGGCTGACGGTGACCTCCAGACCGCCGCCGTCCAGGGCCACGGCGCTCACGCCGCCGCCGTGGGCGTCGCAGACCGCGCGGACGATCGACAGGCCCAGGCCCGTGCCGCGGGCGCCGGTGCGTTCGCGGCCGCCGCGGCGGAACGGCTCGAACAGGGCCGGGACGTCCGCCGGCGCCACCTCGAAGCCCGTGTTGCCGACCACGAGCCAGGCCAGGGTGTCGTCGGTGCCGGTGCGCGCCCAGATGCGGCCGCCGAGGTGGTTGTACCGCACCGCGTTCTCGATCAGGTTGCCCGCGAGCCGGTCCAGCAGTCCCGGGTCGCCCACGACGTTGGCCGGCTTGAGGTCGGTGTCCACCGACAGGTTCAGCCGCTTGATCTCCTTGCCCATCGCCGACATCGCGACCGTGACGCCCGTCGCGAGGTCGGCGCCGACCTTCCGGCCCAGCCGGCGACCGGCCTGCGCCTCGGTCCGGGCGAGCAGCAGCAGCGACTCGACCAGCGCGTTGGCCCGCATGGAGGCGTCCCGGACGACCGTGGCCATCCGGCGGTACTCCTCGACGTCGGCCTCCGGATCGTCGAGCGTGACGTCGACCTCGGTGCGCATGACCGCCAGCGGCGTGCGCAGCTCGTGCGAGGCGTTGGCCACGAAGCGTTTCTGCGTCTCGAAGGCCTCGCCGATGCGGTCGAGCATCGCGTCGAAGGTCTTGGCGAGCTCCGACACCTCGTCGTCGGCCCCGTCGTAGTTGATGCGCGCGTCGAGCGTCTCGCCGGTGAGCCGCTGCGCGGTGGTGGTGACCCGCTGCAGGGGGCGCAGGGCCCGGCCGGCCACGACGTAGGCGCCGGCGACGCCGACGATGCCGATGAGCAGCAGGGCCAGGCTGCCCCGGGTGAGCAGCTCCCACTCGGCCGCGTCGACCAGCTCGGTCTGCCACTGGTGGGCGTCGACCTCGGAGCCGTCCGCGAGCACCACGCGGGTGCCCGGCTGGAGCTGGTCGGCCGGCTTCAGCGCGCCGTCGACCAGGATGTACGCCAGGATGACCAGCACCAGCCCGGCGCCGACCAGCAGGATGCCGTTGAGCAGCGTGAGGCGCAGACGCAGGGTGGGCCGGAAGACGGCGGCGCGGCGGGCGTCGTAGACGGTCATTGCGGGAGCCGGGTGCGGTAGCCGGCACCCACGACGGTCTCGATCAGCGCCGGCTCGCCGAGCTTCTTGCGCAGGGTCATCATCGTCACACGTACCGTGGTCGTGAAGGGGTCGGCGTTGGCGTCCCAGACCCGCTCCAGCAGCTCCTCGCTGGACACCACGGCCCCGCGGGCCTTGAGCAGCTCCTCCAGCAGGCCGAACTCCTTGCGGGTCAGGTCGAGCGGCTGACCGGCCCGGGTGGCGGTCCGCTTGGCCTGGTCGAGGACGAGGTCGCCGATGGTGAGCACCGGCGGCGCGGCCGGGGTCGCCCGGCGGCCGAGCGCCTGCACGCGGGCGACCAGCTCGCTGAAGTCGAACGGCTTGGGCAGGTAGTCGTCGGCGCCGATCTGGAGGCCCTCCACGCGGTCGGCGACGCTGCCGCTCGCCGTGAGCATGAGCACCCGGGTCAGCGCGCCCGAGGCGACCAGGTCGGCGCAGATCTCGTCGCCGTGCTTGCTCGGCAGGTCGCGGTCGAGGACGACCACGTCGTACCGCGTCACCATGGCCATCTCGTGCCCGTCGGCGCCGTCGTAGGCGACGTCGACGGCCATGCCCTGCCGCCGTAGACCGCGAACGATCGCGTCGGCCAGGCTCCGCTCGTCTTCGATCACCAGCACCCGCACGTAAGTCTCCCAACCCGGATCGAGCCAGTGTCGTCCACCGGCTGTGAAGTCCGCGTGAGTAACCGTAACGTCAGACGGGAAGCCGCCACAGGTGCACGGAGTCGCCGTCGGCCAGGCACGACAGGCGCTGCCCACGCATCGCGCAGCGCGACGGGACGGGTGTCACCGTCCCGAGCGGCGTGACCTCTCCGGTGCGCAGGTCGATGCGGGCGATCCGGGAGGTGTCGCCGTCGGGCTTCTGCACGATGACGTGCGACGCGCCGGCCCCGGCGGCGGTGATGTCCTCGGCGTCGGTGCCGTCGGTCGCGGTCGGGACCACGCCCCAGCCGCGCAGGTCGGCCAGGTCCCGGCCGGTGTGCCAGTCGACGACCCGGATCCGCATGAAGTCGCCGCGGTCGCGGGCGACGAGCACGCCCGGGCCGACGCCGTCGAGCTGGATCGGGCGGCGCCACTGCAGCTGGCCGGTGGCCGCGTTGAGCACGGCGGTGTCCCGCCAGTTCGGCACGCACAGCATCGGCCCGCAGGCGACCACGACCGGGCCGTAGGCGAGCTCGGCGATCGGGACCGGCTCGGCCGAGCGGAAGAGCTGGTGCCACTGGTACCGCAGCGGCTCCATCGCGTACGCCGTGATGAGCGCCCCGTCGTTGCGCACCGAGACGATGACGAGCAGCCCGCCCACGATCCGCACGCTCGTCGGGGGGCCGTCGGCCAGTTCGGACAGGTCGGCCCCGCTGACGACCGCCCCCGTGGTCGCGTCGCGCACCTCGGTGTGGCCTCCGGGGTACCAGATGACGAACCGCGGACTGCCGGGCACCTCCGGCGCGACGAGCCGGCCGCCCTGGGGCATCTCGAACGCCCACCGGATCACGCCGGTCTCGGCGTCGAGGCCGGCCAGCCGCACCGAGGTCTGCGGGGCGTTGCGGGCCGGCACGACCGGCGGGCAGCTCGGCGAGCGCTCGTCGACGACGAGCAGCCCCGGCGGCCGGCCGGGCGGCCCGGCGATGACCGCCACCGGCGCGCCGGAGCGCATCCAGGCCTGCTCCCCCGTCTTCGGGTCGAGCCGCTCCAGGCTCCAGCCGACGGTGTTCGTGCAGGGGCGGTGGCGCACGTAGGCGCGGTCGGCGGCGAGGTACACCTGCCCGCTGTCTGGCGGCATCGACCTGGTCCACTTCACGTCGCCGGTGCGCCAGTCGAAGGCGGTCAATGCCGGCTCGTCGCGCAGCGCGTACAGCGAGTTCCGGTCGGCGACGAAGCCCACGGTGTGGTCGGCCAACAGGCCCATCTCCTCGACCTGCCGCGCCGGCAGCGAGCCGGTGGCGAGCACGATGACGAGCGAGAGGACGGCCACGACGGGCCACTGGCGCCGGCTCGCGTCGCCGGCGGCGGCCGGCGGCAACCCGAAGTCGATCTCGTCGGCCGGACGCCGTTCCAATTCACCGAGATCAATCACTGGCTCGCCCACCCCTCCAATGTCCCTGCTGCGCGCGAAGGTCGCCAGTCGGCGCATCAGCGGGCCGGCAAACGGAACAGGACGACGTCGTCGTCGGGCGTGCGGCAGGCGACGTACCCGCCCTCCAGCTCGCAGCCGCCGATGACGTCGTCGACGGTGGCGAACGGCGCCGGCTCCCCGCCGGTCGACCAGGCGAGCAGCGTCGTGTCGTCGCCGGACACACCGGAGACCCGGCCGAGCAGCAGCCGCGGGCCGGCCACGCCGAGCACGGCCCAGTCCGAGCGGTCGGCGAGCGCGGTGCCGGTCGCCGGGTCGAGCAGCGACGCGCCCGCACCGGACAGCAGCCCGCCCGGCACGGGGGTCAGCGGCGGGCGGCCCTGGACCATCCACAGTGGAGCGCCGGTCGCCGGGTCGAGGACCGCCGTGCGCCGGCTGACGACGCAGAGCGCCCGCGCGCAGGGGCGCACGGCGAAGTGGTCGGTACGCTCGACCGGCAGCGGCACGGTCCAGCGCGCCGCGAAGCCGGCCCGCCGGTCGTACGCCGCGAGCGTCGTCGCTGACACCACTACGAGCAGGTCGCCGGCCGCCTCGACGAGGTCCTCCGGGCCGGCCGTGACCCCGGTCGCCGCGCGCTCCCCGGTCGCGAAGTCCACCACGCTGACCGTGCCGCGCCGGTCGAGCAGCGCGGCCCAGCCGGCGCCCGCCTCGGCGCCGTCGACGGCGACCCGCGTGCCCGACTCCACCGCGGCCTCCCACAGCGTCCGGCCGGCGCCGTCGATCGCCAGCCAGCGCAGCGTCCCGCCGGTCGGGGCGCCGGCGGCCAGCGCGGTGCAGCCGTCGGACCACAGGCTGCGCAGCACGACGGTGCCGGGGACGCCCGGCGCGGTGCGGACCGGTACCCCGGTCGAGCGCCAGCGCTCCCAGCCGGTGCGCAGGTCGAGCGCGACGGTCGTGCCGGTGACCCCGGACCGGCACAGGTCGGGCGAGAGCACGACGAGGTCGCCGGCGGCGCTCACGTACGACAGCGTGGACAGGCCGGGCGGCGTGTACGTCCAGCGGGACTCGCCGTCGCTCGCGTCGAACGCCTGCACCGGGCTCGGGGTCTTGTGGCTCTCCAGCACGAACAGCGCACCGCCGGCCAGGTGGAACTCGCCGCTGCGCAGCGGCTGCCGGGTCACCTCGCGCGGCCGCTCCGGCACCGGTACCGCCGAGACCAGCGACAGCAGCAGCGCGAGCACCCCGAGGAGCCCCCAGCCGCGGGGCAGGCCGGACGGGCGCTGGTCGGCGTCGACCGCCCAGCGGTCGTCGATCACTCCCAGGTCGATGGTGACCGCGCTCACCGGCACGGTTCCATTGTGCTAACCGGCGGGCTCGGGCGGCAGTCTCCAGACGGACAGCCGTCCGACCACGACGCAGGCCAGGCTCCCCTCGGTGACCATGCAGTCCGGGTCGCCGTACCACTCGTCCGGCCGGCCGAAGACGGTCACCTCGCCGGTCGCCGGGTCGATCGTGGCGAGCAGCGCGCGGTACGGGCCGATCGCCCGCCAGGCGACGAGCCGGTCACCGTCGGCGCGCAGCACCCGCCAGCCCTCGATCGCGCGCTCGACCCGTCCGGTGTCCGGGTCCACGACGACGATCTCCGGATGGTCGGGCGACGGCTGCTGGTAGGTGCCCATGAGCAGGCTGTCTCCGGCGTACCCCTGGAAGTTCACGTACCGCTCCAGGTGCCAGAGCGGCCGGCCGGTGCGGGCCTCGAGCATGTCGAGCCCGGACTCGCTGCCCGCGCAGAAGCGGTCCGGCCCGCAGGCGAACAGCCAGTCGAACTGGTCGCCCTCCCAGTGCCACAGCCGCTCCCCCGTGGCCCGGTCGAACACGTCGGCGCCGCGCTGCCCGGCGAGGTACACCAGGGCGTAGGCCGGCAGCGCCACCTGCTCGGCCTGCGGCTCCTCGCCGGTCGAGTACGACGAGAGCGGGCCGGAGAAGCGCAGCCGGTAGGTGTCGGTGACGGCGCCGGTCGCCAGGTCCCGCCGGCGCAGCACCCCCGACGGATCGAGCTCGGAGAACCCGGCCAGCCGGTAGCCCGCCCCGCCCCACGTGATCTCGGCGAGGGAGCCGGCCGGCACGTCCACGGTCCACGCCACGCCGCCCGTGCGTTCATCGATGCCGCGGTACCGCAGCGGCCGGGCCGCCGGCGTGGGGTTGACGGCCGGGTCCTGGTCGGGGTCGTACCCGGCGCGCGGATAGCCCTTCGTCCCCTCCAGGTCCTCGATGATCACGAGGCCGCCGTAGTGCCCGATGACCTGCACGAAGTCGCGTTCCCAGAGGCGCTCCCCGGTGGCCGCGTCGAGCACGACGACGGTGCTCGCCGGCCCGCCGCCGTCCTCCCACGCGGTGTCGAGCGCGACGACGTCCGCGTCGACGAAGGCGAAGTGCTGCCTGGTCTCGATCGGGACGGTCCAGAGTTCGGCGCCGTCCCGCAGGCGGTACGCGGTCAGGCGCGCGTTGCCGCCCACGGACCCGAACTGCCCGGTGAACACCCGGCCGCCGGCTCCGTCGACGCTCAGCACGTTGTGCTCGACCTCGAAGGCCGGGGTCGCGCCCTGCTGGGGTACCGCTGCCGCCAGAGCACCGAGGGCGGCCAGGACGACCAGCAGCAGCAGTGGCCAGCGCCGCCGCTGCCGGGGCGGGGACGGCGGCTCCCAGGGCGTGCTCAGGTCGAGCTCGATCATCATGGCAGCCGCCAGGCGGTGAGCCCGCCGACCACGACGCAGGCGAGGGTCCGCTGCTCGGCCACGCACTCCGGCCGGCCGAACCAGTCGTGGGCCCGCCCGAACACCGCCACCCGCCCGGTCGCCGGGTCGAGCTCGGCGAGGATCGCGTCGCGCTGCCCGACGGCCTTCCACACGACGACCCGCGACCCGTTCAGCTGGATCGCGTTCCACCCCTCCAGCACGGTCCTCGCCCGCCCGGTCCGCGGGTCGACGGCGGCGACCGGCCCCGGGGCGAGGTCGGGCGACTCCCACACGCTCATGATCATTGCGTCCGCCGTCATTCCGAGGAGGCTGTTGTACTGCCGGAGCTGCCACACCGTGCGCCCGGTCCGCCGGTCGAGGGCGGCGGTACCGCCCTGGTCCTGCACGCAGTACAGGCCGGGCCAGCAGGTGGCGAGCCCGCCGTAGTGCTCCGGGTCCTGCCAGTGCCACAGCCGCCGCCCGTCCCTGCGGTCGTACACGTCGCCGCCGACGTCCCCGACCCGGTAGACCACCACCTCCGGGCCGTCCATCTCGAACCACGAAACCGCCCCCGACCAGTCGAGCCGGTCCGTCCGCGTCACGGTGCCGTCGCGCGGGTCGTGCGCCCGCAGCTCCCCGTCCGGCGTCAGCTCGGCCATCCCCACCAGGTCCTCCCAGCTGCCGCCCCACTCGAACGACAGCCGGTTCCCCTTGGGCACGTCGAGCCGCCAGCCCGGGGCTCCGGTCCGCTCGTCGAGCGCCAGAAGATGCTGCTCGCGCAGCTCGGGCGCCTGGTTCCGCAGCACCCCGTCGTCGCCCTCGTCGACGACGAAGCGCCGCTCCGGCTCCGCAACGTCGACCATGTCCTCGACGAGCATGCGCCCCCCGAACCGCCCGAAGACCCGCACCGACTCCCGCCGCCACAGCCGCACCCCGCTGGCGGCATCGTGCACGGCAACGTCACTGACGGCGTCGTCGGGATCGCCGCGCTCCTGCACCAGCACGACGACGCTCGCGGTGACGCTGCGGACATACTGGTTCTGCGCCATCCGAAGACTCCAGCGCACCCGCCCGTCCCGCACGTCGAGCGCCTGGAGCTCCTGCCCGGACGCACCGGGCTTGTACCGCCCGGCAAAGACCCGCCCGCCCGCGAGGTACACCCCGGTAACCTGGTAGTCGAGCGCGAACAGGGGTTCGTCGACCCGCGCGGGCGCCGCGCCGGCGAGCAGCCCCGCGGCGACGACCCCGACAAGGACGGCGCCCACGACCCGCCGCTTCCGCCGCCGCCCGGGCGGCGGCCCGCCTTCGACGACCGACTCCCACGGCGTGGTGAGATCCAGCTCGATCATCGGCTCGGGCACGCGCGGCTCCCCTTCTGCCCCGGTTGCTGCACAGAGAAGAGTCCCACGCCGCCACCCAGGTTGCGCCCCCTGCTCCAACCGCCCGAACTCCCCCACACCACCGCCCCCGCACGGCCGCCCCTCGCGCCGCCGCCCCCGCACGGCCGCCCCCGCACCACCGCCCCCGCACCACCGGCCCTGCACCACCGCCCCGCACCACCGCCCCGCACCACCGCCCCGCACCACCGCCCCGCA
>NZ_JBEXCY010000044.1:45808-66360 GCF_040605515.1 Dactylosporangium sp. NPDC005572
GCCCCGCACCACCGCCCCGCACCACCGCCCCGCACCACCGCCCCGCACCACCGCCCCCGCACCGCATTTGCCACCGCACCCGTCGCCGCGCCTGCCACCGCACCCGTCTACGCAAGGCTCCGGCGACCGCCCGGAACCCACCCGGGCGGTTACCCCTCCGCCAACGACCGCCGCCGCGCACCCCACCCGTCTACAACGCTCCGGCGACCGCCCGTACGGACACCTCGCCGCCAACCGACTCGGCCTCCAGGAATTCGGTCGGTCGACCGACCCATCGCAGGGGGCTCGCTCGGTCGACCGACCGAGCGCAGAAAGCAGCAAGTCGATCGACCGACTCAGGCCCGGGAGATTCGGTCGATCGACCGACTCACCCTCGAGGATTTCGGTCGGTCGGCCGACTCATCGCGGAGGCTCGGTCAGCCGACCGACCCGGCGCAGAACGCAGAACGCAGAACGGTCGGTCGGTCGGGCGACCGACCGAGCGCAAAGCAGCAAGTCGGTCGGTCGACCGACCGAGCGCAGAACGCAGAAAGGTCGGTCAGTCGACCGACCGAGAAAGCAGCAAATCGGTCGGGCGACCGATCGCTGGACAGGCCGGACGGGCCGGCGCCGCGGGATCGGCCCGGCGTGGCGGGGATGCTCGGCCGAGCGACAGCGGCCATGATCAAGGGAAACTTCTGGCTGCCATGACAGCCAAATACTTCCCTTGATCATGGCGGCGCGGCCCCGGCCATGATCGATGGCGCGTTCTGGCTGTCATGGCGACCAGAACGCGCCATCGATCATGAAAGGCGGTCAGCGGCGGCGCTTCAGCGTGCGTTCGTAGTCCTGGAACCTTGCCTTGGCGATCGTCGTGCGGGTCTCCGTGCGGAAGACCATGCCCTCCGACGTGCCCTCCAGCGCCGGGTCCAGGGACACCCGCGTGGTCGGGAGCGTTGCCCGGAGCAGGTCCAGCGTCGCCTCGATCGTGGTCGGGAGGTCCGCCGCCGGCAGCGTGAACAGGCGGGGCGTCAGCTCCAGCTCCGCCGCGTCCGCCAGCTTCAGCAGCGTCGACTCGTCGGCGAAGGGCTGGCCGCCCGACTCGCGCCAGGTCGCGATCCGGGACGGGGGCCAGGTCAGGGCCGTCGGCCAGTCCGCCAGCTCCAGGACGTCGAAGAGGCGCCAGCCGAAGGTGGACGCGTCGCGGGTGTACTGCTTGGCGGCGCCGCCGACCTTGCCGCCGTACAGCTCCAGGTAGTAGACGCGCAGCGTGCCGTCGTGCTGGTCGATCAGGCGCGACGCCACCGGCTTCAGCTGCTCGACGATGCCCAGGGCCGGGTTGCCGATCAGGTCGCCCTGGGCGTACAGGAGCTCCTCGCGCGAACCGATCAGGTACGTGCCGTCGGGCAGCAGCACCAGGCGGCTGTTCGTCCCGTCGACCTTCTCCGTCGCGATCACGGACCCGGAGAAGGACGTCACGGTCGGGAGCAGGCCCCCGTTGCGCGGGTCCAGCTCGTGGTACGTAGGGATCGACGGGTACTTGGTCAGCGAGTTGAGCACCCGCAGGTCGGCGGCTCGCACAGCGAATTCGGTCACGCACTCATCATCGCCACGCGGGCAAGCCGAAAAATGAGGCGACCGCGTCCGACCACCGTTGCTACCTTTCAAGCACGCACCGCCCGGTGCGAAGTCCACGGATACTTCCATTCTGTAAATGTGGCCGCCGTGGGCGCCAGGATCTCGGGCGGGCGCGACACAATCACGCTGCGTCGAGGCGTTCCGGTGCGCAGGTGCCGGTTACTTCGACTCCGGATCGAGAGGTCGCGGGTTCGAATCCCGCCGTCCCGGCCACCCCGCGGGACGTAGCTCAGCCAGGTAGAGCACTAACGTTCCGACACCGACTGGAACTCGGAGCGCCCCGTCGCGACGTGATTTCGCGCTGCCCTCGACAACGGGAAGTACAAAATGGCGAAGCTCAATGCGAAGAAGGTCAAGGCGGCGCTCGGAAAGGGCCCGCTCAAGGGCGCGTCGCGCCCGGCCGGACGCACCTTCGAAGGGGGCGTCGGATACGGCCGCGACGCCAAGTCGGAGCTTTTCCTGCTGGCCGTGACGAACATGGTCGGCGAGCAGACGTTCTACGAGGCGGCCGGCGAGCGCGACGAGCGGTTCGCGCACCTCGTGCGGACCGTGGCCGTCGAGGACCCCGACTGGACCGCGCGGCTGCTGCGCTGGCTGCGCCGCGGAGCGAACCTGCGCACGGCGTCGATCGTCGGCGCGGCCGAGTTCGTGCGCGGCCGGCTCGATGCCGGTGCGAACGGCGACAACCGGGCCGTCGTGGCGAGCGTGCTCCAGCGGGCCGACGAGCCGGGCGAGCTGCTCGCGTACTGGATCTCGCGCTACGGCCGGGCGGTGCCCAAGCCGGTGAAGCGCGGCATCGCCGACGCCGTCCAGCGGCTCTACACCGAGCGCAACCTCTTGAAGTACGACACCGCCAGCCACGCCTTCCGCTTCGGTGACGTCGTCGACCTGACCCACCCGGCGCCGGGCGCGCCGTGGCAGGGCGACCTGTTCGCGTACGCGCTGGGCCGCCGGCACCGCCGGGAGGACCTGCCGATACCGGGCTCGCTCGCCATGCTCGCCGAGAACGAGCGGCTGCGGGCCGAGGGCGGCGCGGCCCTGCTCGACCCCGAGCGGCTCGCGGCGGCCGGCATGACGTGGGAGGACGTGCTGTCGCTCGCCGGGAAGCAGGGCGACAAGGCCGCCCTGTGGACCGTGCTGATCCCGTCGATGGGCTACATGGCCCTGCTGCGCAACCTGCGCAACTTCGACGAGGCCGGCGTGCCCGACGGGGTCGCGGCGGGGGTCGCCGCGCGGCTGTCCGACCCGAACGAGGTGGCGCGGTCGAAGCAGCTGCCGATGCGGTTCCTGAGCGCGTACCGCGCGGCGCCGTCGCTGCGGTGGGCCCACGCCCTGGAGCAGGCGCTGACGCTGAGCCTGGGCAACGTGCCGGAACTGAGCGGGCGGACGCTGATCCTCATCGACACGTCCGGCTCGATGAACTCGGTCTTCTCGCGCGACGGCACGCTGCGCCGGTGGGACGCGGCGGTCGTGTTCGGGCTGGCGCTCGCGTCGCGCTGCTCGTCGGCGACGATCGTGTCGTTCTCCGGCCACACCACGGAGTTCCGTCTCCAGAAGCGTGAGTCGGTACTGCGGGCGATCGAGCGCTTCCGGGCGGACGGCCACTTCCACAACGGCGGCACGGCGACGGCCAAGGCGGTGCGCGAGCGCTACGCCCACCACGACCGGGTCGTGATCCTCACCGACGAGCAGGCGTCCTTCGACGCCGAGGTGGATTCGGCCGTACCGCAGAGCGTCCCGATCTTCACCTGGAACCTGGCGGGCTACCGGCTCGGCCACACGCCGCTCAACAACGGTCGCTGGACGTTCGGCGGCCTGACCGACGCCGGCTTCGGGATGATCCCGCTGCTGGAGTCGGGCCGGGACGGCCAGTGGCCCTTCTAGCCGGTCTTCGAGCGTGACCGAGCGCGGCGCCCGAGTGGGACGGTCGCCTGGAAGCTGCCAGTAGACTCCCTCTGTCCTTCACAGGCAGGGGGAGTCATGGCAACGCTGCGCGAGCGGCTCGCCGACGGGGTGCCGCTGGTCGCGGTGAGCTTCGGCGACGACGACGCCGAGGGTGACGCCGCCCGGGTCCGGGACCTCGGGGTGGACGTCGCCGAACTGCGCGTGGACTGGTACTCCTCGGCCGACCCCGCCCACGTCGTCGACCGGGTCCGGGCGTTCCGCGGCGTGCCGACGCTGGCCACCGTCCGGTCGAAGACCGAGGGCGGGTACTGGCCGGGCGACGAGGCCGAGCGCCTGCGGCTCTACGAGGCGCTGCTGCCCGAGGTCGACGCCGTCGACGTGGAGCTTTCCGCGACCGAGGTGCTGCCCGGGGTCGTCGCCGCCGCGCGGGCGCTGGGCAGGCTCGTCGTGGTCTCGCACCACGACTTCGTCGCCACGCCGTCGCCCGAGCGGCTCGCCGAGATCGTCGACGGGGCGCTGGCGGCGGGGGCCGACCTGGTGAAGATCAGCACCATGGCCCACGGCCCCGACGACGTGCGGACGCTGTCGGCGCTGCTGCTGCGGTACAACTCGAGCCGGATGATCGTCATCGGGATGGGCGGTGAAGGGGCGGCGTCCAGGGTCTTCTTCCCGCTGCTGGGCTCCCGGATCACCTATTCGGCGATCGGCGGCCACCCGGCGCCCGGCCAGCTGCCGTTCGCCGAGACCGTGGCGCTGCTGGAGCGGTTCTCGCCGGCCTTCGCCGCGCGGCGGGCCTCATGACGGCGCCCCGGCGCGACCCGTGGCGGGCGGTCCGCAAGTCGGTCGCCCAAGCGGTGGTGCTGTTCACGGCCGTCTTCGTGTTCGGGCTCGGCCGGGCGGTGTTCGGCGTCGGGCCCGCCGGCGACGTCGAGCGCAGCACCGCGGCCTGGACGGTCTGGTCGGTCGGCGTGGCGCTGATGGTCGCGGGTTCGGTCGTCGCGGTGCAGTACCTGCGCGGCAAGTCCGGCATCCGGTGGTGCGTGACGCTGTGGGTGACCGGGCTGGTACTGACGCTCATCTACTCCTCGATGATCCAACCGCCGCCCGTCCAGGGATGATGCACCGGGGCCTTATCGTCGTAGGTCGCTGACCGCGATACGGAGGAACCATGACCCAGCCCCCGCCCGGGCCCGACGAGCCGCAGCCGTACCCCGTCTACTACCAGGCCGCACCCACCGGCGGGTACGCGGTGCCGATCTTCGGGCAGCAGGCCGGGTACGACCCGCTGATCAGCCCGAACTACGGCGGCTGGTGGCAGCGGACCATGGCGATCCTCAAGACCGCATGGAAGCCGCTCGCGACCCTGCAGGCGATCGGGATCGTCGCGAACGTCGTCCTCACGGTGCCGCCGGCGCTGTACCTCGTGTACCTGCAGAGCCAGCTGCCGACGGACCCCAACACGACCCAGCAGATCGACCTCGGGCCCTTCCTCGGCGTGCTCGGGCTGACCTTCCTCGGCGTCTTCCTGGTGCTGCTGGTCCAGTTCGCCGTCGTGATCGCCAGCAACCACATCGGCGTCGCGGTCGCGTCCGGGGTGCAGCCGCAGGTCGGCCGGTCCCTCGCCCTGGCGGCGAAGCGGGTGTTCCCGCTCATCGGCTGGCAGCTGCTGGCCGGCCTCATCACGGTGGTCGGTTTCTGCGCCTGCATCCTGCCCGGGTTCTACCTCATCGCGGTGTTCCTGGTGCTGCCCGTGGTCGTGACGTTCGAGCGCACGAACGTGATCAGCCGGTGCTTCCAGCTGTTCCACGGCGACCTGGGGTCCTCGATCGCCCGTGTCGCCACGGTCTGGGGCATCAGCATCGGCGTCGCGGTCATCGCGAGCATCATCGGCCAGGTGATCCAGGTCGCCTTCGGCGGCGCCGAGTCGCTGACCGGGAACTTCGAGACGACCGGGCCGGTGCTGACCGCCGCCCTCACCGTCGGCATCGTCGTCAGCTCGATCTTCACGGCGGTGCTCACGGCCGCGGGCTCGGTGCTCACCGCGCCGCTGACCCTGACCGCGTACGCGGACATGCGCGCCCGCATCGAGCCCGGGCTGAGCACGGCGCGCCTGGCGAGCGAGATCGAGCTGGCGCCGGCCGGGTCGCCGGAGTGGGGCGCCCCGCCCGCGTGACGGGCTGATCCTGCACGCATGGGACATAGCCGTCGGCGCGTGCCGGCGGGCCTGGCGCTGCCGGGCCTGTCGGCGTGCTCGGGCGACACCGCGTTGGCCCAGTTCACGCCGTCCGGTGCGCCGCCGCGGCGGGTCGGCGACGGTGAGTCACGAAGTGTGTGGAAGCAGTCAAGATTTGGTCCGCCCGGGGTGCGGGCTCGCGGGGCCCCACTAGACTCGGCGGGCATGAGCGCAGATGAGATCGAGGCCGCGTCCCTGCTGAGCACGGTCCGCGAGCCCGGTGATCTCCGCAATCTCACCGCCGAGCAGCTCGATGTCCTGGCCGCGGAGATCCGCGACTTCCTGGTCGCCAAGGTCTCCCGCACGGGCGGCCACCTGGGCCCCAACCTCGGCGTCGTGGAGCTGACGCTCGCGCTGCACCGCGTGTTCGACTCGCCGAAGGACCGGGTCCTGTTCGACACGGGCCACCAGGCCTACGTCCACAAGATCGTCACGGGCCGGCAGGACGGCTTCGATCTCCTGCGCCAGCGCGGGGGCCTCACGGGCTACCCGAGCCAGGCCGAGAGCGAGCACGACCTCGTCGAGAACTCGCACGCCTCGACCGCGCTGTCCTATGCCGACGGCCTGTCGAAGGCGTTCGCGCTGCGCGGCGAGCCGCGTCACGTCGTCGCGGTCGTCGGCGACGGCGCGCTCACCGGCGGCATGTGCTGGGAGGCGCTCAACAACATCGCCGCCGCGAAGAACCCGGTGGTGATCGTCGTCAACGACAACGGCCGGTCCTACTCGCCGACGATCGGCGGCCTGGCCGACCACCTGTCCAACCTGCGGCTCAACCCGAGCTACGAGAAGGTGCTCGACCTCGTCAAGGACTCGCTGGGCCGCACGCCGCTCGTCGGCCCGCCGCTCTACGAGGTGCTCCACGCGGTCAAGAAGGGCATCAAGGACGCGGTCGCGCCGCAGGCGATGTTCGAGGACCTCGGGATCAAATATGTCGGGCCCGTCGACGGCCACGACCGCGAGGCCGTCGAGTCGGCGCTGCGCAAGGCCAAGGGCTTCGGCGGCCCGGTCATCGTCCACGCGGTGACCCGCAAGGGCTTCGGCTACCGCCCCGCCGAGGAGGACGAGGCCGACTGCCTGCACGGCCCGAGCAGCGCGTTCGACATCGAGACCGGCAAGCTGCTCGCCCCGGCCGCCCTCAAGTGGACCGCGGTCTTCGCCGACGAGCTGGTCGCAATCGCCGACGAGCGCGCCGACGTCGTCGGCATCACGGCCGCGATGGCCGAGCCGACCGGCATCGCCAAGCTCATGAAGAAGTACCCCGAGCGCGCCTACGACGTGGGCATCGCCGAGCAGCACGCGGCCACCTCGGCCGCCGGCCTGGCGATCGGCGGCCTGCACCCGGTCGTCGCCGTCTACGCGACGTTCCTCAACCGCGCCTTCGACCAGGTCCTGCTCGACGTCGCCATGCACCGCCTCCCGGTCACCTTCGTCCTCGACCGCGCCGGCATCACCGGCCCCGACGGCCCGTCGCACTACGGCATCTGGGACATGTCGGTCTTCGGCGTGGTCCCCGGCCTGCGCCTGGCCGCCCCGCGCGACGCCCAGACGGTCCGCGAGGAGCTCCGCGAGGCGGTCGGCATCGAGGACGGCCCGACGATCCTGCGCTTCCCGACCGGCGCCGTCCCCGCCGACCTCCCGGCCCTGCGCCGCGTCGGCGGCGTCGACGGCTTCGGTGGCGTCGACGTCCTGGCCGAGCACGAGCGCAAGGACGTCCTCCTCGTCAGCGTCGGCGCCTTCGCCCACCTGGCGGTGGACGCCGCGTCCCGGCTGGCCGAGCAGGGCTACGGCGTGACGGTGGTCGACCCGCGCTGGGTCCGCCCGGTCCCGGTCGAGCTGGTCGCGCTGGCCCGCGAGCACCGCCTGGTGGTCACGGTGGAGGACGGCATCCGCACGGGCGGCGTGGGCGACGCGATCGCCAAGACCCTCCGCGACGCGGACGTGTGGGTCCCGCTGCGCGACCTGGGCGTCCCGCAGGGCTGGCACCCGCACGGCTCCCGCAACGAGATCCTGGCCGACCTGGGGCTGACCGCGCAGGACGTGGCCCGCCAGGTCACGGAGTGGGTGAGCCGCCTGGACGACCAGCGGCTGTCGATCCCGGCCGGCACCCGCACCCGAGCCACCCGCCGCTAATGCCCCCGGCCCACACCGCTCGCCCCGGCCACGGTCCGGCCTAGGACTGCACCGCGGCCCAAGGCTGCACCGCGGCCGGGCACTGCGGCACGGCTGCACCGCGGCCCTGGCGACGCCGTCCGGCCCGGACTCCACCGCGGCCCAAGGCCGCACCGCGGCCGGGGCGCTGCGGACCGGTTGCACTGCGGCCCTGGCGACGCCGTCCGCCCCCCGGACTCCACCGCGGCCCAGGGCTGCACCGCGGCTCAAGGCCGCACCGCGGCCGGGGCACTGCGGCACGGCTGCACCGCGGCCCTGGCGACGCCGTCCGCCCCCCGGACTCCAGCACGGCCCAGGGCTGCACCGCGGCTCAAGGCCGCACCGCGGCCCGGCTGCACCGCGGCCCTGGCGACGCCGTCCGGCCCGGACTCCACCACGGATCGCAGCACGCCGCCGCGCCACGGTCCGGCCCGCACCCACCACGGCCTGCCTCGTCGGGCTCGCTCCATGATCATGGGAAACATCTGGTCGCCCAGACAGCCAGAAGTTTCCCATGATCATGGAGCGAAGGTGCGTCGCTCGGCCTTCGGCGGGCGTTGCCACTGGCCAGCCGCACTCACCGGGCCAAACCGCCGATCTTGGAGCGGTTCGCCCGCTTCAGTCGCCCTCCAAGTCGCCAGCGGCGTCACCGCGGGAGCAGGAGGCCGATCGTTTCGAAGTGGTGGGTCATCGGGAAGCTGTCGAAGGCTCGCATCCGGGCCAGCTCGTAGCCGCGCTCCCCGAACGTCCGCACGTCGCGAGCGAAGGCCGCCGGGTCGCAGGCCACGTACGCCACCGCCCGCGGGGAGCGGGCCGCGATCGACTCCACCACCGCCCGGCCGGCGCCGGAGCGCGGCGGGTCCAGAACCACCAGGTCCACCGTGCGCCAGCGGGGGTTCGACAGGACCGTCGCCACGTCGCCCCGCGTGAAGCGGACGTTCGGCAGGTCGCGTAGTGCGCGCTGGCCGACCGACACCGCGCGGCGATCGGACTCCACCACCGTCACCGGGCCGCTGTGCGGGGCCAGGACGGAGGCGAAGACGCCGGCGCCGCCGTACAGGTCCCAGACGCGGTCCGCCGGGGTCGGGGCCAGCATGTCCAGGACGGTGGCCGTGAAGGCCGGCGCCGCCTGGGGATGGACCTGCCAGAACGCCGTGGCGTCCAGGTTCCACGTGAACGCGCCGAGCGTCTCGCGGACCTTCGGTGCGGACACGGCGCCGGTGCGGGAGGCCCGGGGTACCACTGCCGTGTCCCCCTCCGACGAGACCACCGCCTCGACCGACGAGCCCGGCGGCCACGAGGCGGCCAGCACCGGCAGGGCCTGCACCGACGGGTGCGCGATGCGGCAGCGGTCGACGGGCAGGACCTCCGACGAGCGGTGCTTGTGGAAGCCGGGCCGCCCGTCCGCGGCGACGGCGTACTGGACCCGCGTCCGCCAGCCCAGCGGGCCGCCGGGGAGGGGCTCCACCGGCACCGTCGCGGTGATGCCCGCCAGCCGGGCCAGCTGCTCCGCGAGGACCTGCTCCTTCAGCCTCCGCTGGGCGGCCGGATCCGCGTGCTGCCAGTCGCAGCCGCCGCACGCGCCGGGGCCCGCGAACGGACAGGGCGGGATGACGCGGTCCGGTGACGGCAGCAGTACCTCCACCGCGTCCGCCCGCAGGAAGCCCTTGCGCTCGTCGGTCACGCGGGCCAGCACCCGCTCGCCGGGCAGCGCGTGGCGCACGAAGATCACCTGGCCGTTGTGGCGGGCGACGCAGTGGCCGCCGTGCGCGACCGGGCCGACCTCGAGCTCGATCAGTGTCATCAGCAGGTCACGACGACTGCGAGCGCGGGCCGCGCTTCGGGCCCCGGCTCAGGGTCGCGTCCATCTTGTCGATGTCGACGTCATCGATGGAGCTCAGCTGCCACGGCACGCTGGTGACCATCACGCCCGGCTCGAACAGCAGGCGGCCCTTGAGGCGCAGCGCGCTCTGGTTGTGCAGCAGGTGCTCCCACCAGCGGCCCACGACGTACTCCGGGATGAAGACGGTCACCACGTCGCGGGGCGCGTCGCGGCGCTTCATCCGCACGAAGTCCAGGATGGGGCGGTTGATCTCGCGGAACGGGCTGTCGATGACGGTCAGCGCCACCGGGATCCCGCGGCGCTCCCACTCCTCCTGCAGGTTGCGGGTGTCGTGGTCGTCGACGTTCACGGTCAGCGCGGTGAGGCTGTCTGGGCGGGTGGCCTGCGCGTACGCGATGGCCCGCAGGGTCGGCCGGTGCACCTTGCTGACCAGCACGACCGCGTGGTTGCGGGCCGGCAGCACCGGGCGGTCCTCCGACGGGGTCAGCTCCCGCGCGACCGTGTCGTAGTGCTTCTTGATGCCGACCATCAGGAAATAGATCACGATCATCGCGATGATGGCGATGTACGCGCCGAGCAGGAACTTGGTGATGAGGACCACGACGAGCACGGCGGCGGTCATCGTGAGGCCGATGATGTTGATCGTGCGCGACCGGATCATGCGGTTGCGGGTCTGCTTGTCGCGGACGGTCCGCAGCAGCCGGTTCCAGTGCCGGATCATGCCCGCCTGGGAGAGCGTGAACGAGACGAAGACGCCGACGATGTACAGCTGGATCAGCCGCGTGACCTCGCCCTTGAACCCGACGATCAGGACCATCGCGGCCAGCGCCAGCAGGATGATCCCGTTGGAGAAGGCCAGCCGGTCGCCGCGCGTGTGCAGCTGGCGGGGCAGGTAGCGGTCCTGGGCGAGGATCGAGCCGAGCACCGGGAAGCCGTTGAACGCCGTGTTCGCGGCGAGGAACAGGATCAGCGCGGTGATGACCGCCACCACGTAGAGCATGATCGACCCCGCGCCGAACACCGTCTCGCCGAGCTGCGTGGTGACGGTCTTCTGCACGTAGTTGGACGGGCCGCTGACGATCTGGTCCGGGCTCTCCACGAACTGCAGGCCGGTCTTGCGGGCCAGCAGGATGATGCCGAGCAGCATGGTGATCGAGATCGTGCCGAGCAGCAGCAGCGTGGTCGCCGCGTTCCTGCTCTTCGGCTCCTTGAACGCGGGCACGCCGTTGGAGATGGCCTCGACGCCGGTGAGCGCCGCACAGCCGGACGAGAACGTCCGCAGCAGCAGGAACGCCATGGCGAGCCCGGTCATGTGGCTCTCCTCGGCGTGGATGACCAGGTTCGCGCTCGGCGCGCGCAGGTCGTCACCCAGGATGAAGATCTTGATGAATCCGGTCGCGATCATGCCGATCATGACGATCATGAAGCCGTACGTCGGGACGGCGAACAACCCGCCGGACTCCCGGATGCCGCGCAGGTTCATCGCGGTCAGGACCGCGATGGCGATGATCGAGATGGCGACCTTGTGCGTGGCGACCCACGGCACGACCGAGCCCAGGTTGGCCACGCCCGACGCGGTCGACACGGCGACGGTGAGCACGTAGTCGACGAGCAGCGCGCTCGCCACCGCGACGCCGAAGCGCGGGCCCAGGTTGACCGACGCCACCTCGTAGTCGCCGCCGCCGGAGGGGTACGCGTGCACGTTCTGCCGATAGCTGGCGACCACTGTGAGCATGACCACAGCGACCGCGACACCGATCCATGGCGAGATCAAAAAAGCCGACGCGCCGGCAATCGACAGCGTCAGCAGGATCTCGTCGGGGGCGTAGGCGACCGACGACAACGCGTCGGAAGCGAACACCGGCAGCGCGATGCGCTTGGGCAGCAGCGTGTGTTTCAGCCGGTCCGAGCGGAACGGACGGCCCACGAGCAGCCGCTTCATCAGTGAGGTGGGACTGGCCACGACGCCTAAGCGTACGGGTCCCGATGCCTCCGGGTGCACCGGTCTCGTCCGCGCATGACATGCTCAACGCGAGTGCGGTTCGGACGGAGGCGGGGAACGTGCACGTCGTGATCATGGGGTGCGGCCGCGTGGGATCCACACTGGCACAGAGCCTGGAGCAGCGCGGGCATACCGTCGCGGTCGTCGACGTCGAGGCCGACGCGTTCCGCCGGCTGGGCTCGGACTTCCACGGCACGACGGTCACCGGGGTCGGGTTCGACCGGGAGGTCCTGCTGCAGGCCGGCATCGAGCGGGCCGACGCGTTCGCCGCGGTGTCGTCCGGCGACAACTCCAACATCATCTCGGCCCGCGTCGCGCGCGAGACGTTCGGGGTCGAACGGGTCGTGGCCCGTATCTACGACCCGAAGCGGGCCGAGGTGTACGAGCGGCTCGGCATACCGACCGTCGCCACCGTGCGCTGGACCGCCGACCGGATGCTGCGCCACCTGGTCCCCGAGGGCAACGTCGAGATCTGGCGCGACCCGACCAGCACGGTCTCGATCGTCGAGGTGCCGATGCACCCCGACTGGATCGGCCACACCGTCAGCACGCTGGAGCGCCGCAGCGGCGCCCGCGTCGCGTACCTCATGCGGTTCGGCCTGGCCATGCTGCCGACCGAGTCGACGGTCATCCAGGACGGCGACCTCGCGTTCATGCTGCTGACCGACGAGATGCTCGCACCAGTGACCAAGGTCACCGGCTCGGCGCCCGAAGGGGGACACTGAGACATGCGCATCGCGATCGCCGGTGCCGGCAACGTCGGCCGCTCCATCGCCAAGGAACTGGTGGACAACGGCCACCAGGTGATGCTCATCGAGCGCATCCCGCGCATGGTCCGCCCGGAGCGGGTCCCGCAGGCCGAGTGGATCCTGGCCGACGCCTGTGAGCTGTCCAGCCTCCAGGAGGCCGACCTCTCCTCCTGCGACGTCGTGGTCGCGGCCACCGGCGACGACAAGGTCAACCTCGTCGTCTCCCTGCTGGCCAAAACCGAGTTCGCGGTACCGCGGGTGGTCGCCCGCATCAACCGGGCCGAGAACGAGTGGCTGTTCAACGAGCAGTGGGGCGTCGACGTCTCGGTCAGCAAGCCGCGGCTCATGGCGGCCCTGGTCGAGGAGGCGGTGTCGGTCGGCGACCTGGTCCGCCTGATGACGTTCCGCCAGGCCGAGGCCAACCTGGTGGAGATCACGCTGCCCGAGACGGCCCCCTACGTCGGGCACCCGGTCCGCGACGTGCCACTCCCCCACGACGCGGCCCTGGTCGCCATCCTGCGCGGCAAGCGCGTGCTGGTGCCGACCCCGGACGACCCGCTGGAGGCCGGCGACGAGCTGATCTTCGTCGTGACCTCAGAGGTCGAGGACGCCGTCCGCGCGGTGATCCTGGGCGCGGACAGCGTCGAGAAGACCCGCAACAAGCACAGCTGACCCGCCGCGGGCCGGCGCCCGTCAGGCGGGCTTCGGCTCGGCCGCGCGGTACTCGGGCTCGGCCGGGTCACTGCGCAGGATCCGGCGGGCCTGCCACACGGTCAGCGCGGCCAGCAGTGCATACGGCGGCCAGCCCAGGGCCAGGCGGGCCACGCCGAGCAGGTCGTCGGCGTTCTCGGCGGTGTCGAGGTACAGCAGGACCTGGACGCCCAGCTTCGCCGCGTAGACGGCGGCCCACACGACGGTCAGCCAGGTGAACGCGCGGCGCAGGCGGATGTTGTCGTACCACCGGGTCGCGCCCTTGTCGAGCATGATCGACCACAGCCAGCCGACCAGCGGACGGCCGAACGCGACCGAGCCGAGCATGCCCAGGACGTAGCCGGCGCTGAGGAACATGCCCGGCAGGTAGATGTCCTTGGCGTCGCCGCTCTTCCAGGCGATGTACGCGCCGATGGCGATGCCGAACACGCCGTTGAAGGCGTGACGGGTGGGCTCGCGGCGGCTCAGGCGATAGGCCGCCATCGACAGCGCCGCGCCCACCGCGATGATCAGCGAGGTGCGCAGGGACCACCACTCGAAGCGGTCGCCGAGGAAGTTCACCACGATGAACAGGGTGATCGGGATGCTGGACTCGATGAGCCCGCGTACCCCGCCCAGCTGCTCGGACATCTGGACCGAGAACGACGGGAGCGGCTCTTCCTCGGTCGGCGACGGCGTGGTGGTCTTGTCAGCTGGCTGCATCCGGCTCCTGTCTCTAGCTCCCCGGGCTTCGCCCGCGGTTTCGTGGGGGGTTCCCACCCCACACCCCCCATGCGGCGCTGCGCGCCGCACCTTTGTCGCGGCGCTGCGCGCCGCATGCAGCGCGCTAGCCCCGGCGGTGTTCGTCGCGATCTTGCCGCGGCGCTGTGCGTCACGCGTCGCACTTGCCGTGGCGGTGTGTGTCGCGATCTTGCCGCGGCGCTGTGCGTCACGCGTCGCACTTGCCGTGACGGTGTGTGTCGCGATCTTGCTGTGGCGGTGTGCTTCGCGCTCTGCTTTGCGCTCGGCAGTCTTGTCTATCGAGGTGTGTCGAGTTCGTAGTACGGGTTGTAGAGCACCTTGCGGCCGTCTCGGACCGCGATGCGCCCCTTCGCCGTGATCGCCCGGCCTGGCTCGATGCCGGCGATGTGCCGGCGGCCCAGCCACACCAGTGTGACCAGGTCGCTGCCGTCGAAGAGCTCGGCCTCCAGGGTAGGCAGGTTGGTGCGCGGCGTGTAGACCACCGTGCGCAGCCGTCCCTTGAGACTCACCACCTGCCCGCGCCGGCAGGCCAGCGCAGGCATGCTGCCGCACTGCTTGGCGTCGCGCTGCAGCTCTTCCGCTTCGAGTTCGGAGTCGCTCGCGGTCAACCGGCGGAAGAACCTCCGCAGGCCCCGCTCCTCGACCGCGTTCTCACTGTCCGTGGCCATGATGACGGTGCCACCCTCCTCGGCTGTTATGACACCCTCATTACGACGGTACGCGAGATCCGGCTATTTGCGACGTGGGCGGGGTGACGGCTTTCGGCCGGCGGTGCCGTCGCCGTTCACCGGCTCGCTGTCGGCCTGCTCCTCGGCGCTCGCCGAGGCCTCGGCGACCTCCTTGGGCAGGTGCAGCGGGAGCGGCTCACGGACCGGCATGGCCTCGTTGCCGCGGTCGACGACCAGGTTGCGCAGGCACTCGGTGAGGGCCGGCGCGACCGACGGGTCGATCGCGGCCGCACCCTGGTAGACGGCGCGGACCAGCCAGCGGGGGCCGTCGACGCCGACGAAGCGGATGTCGGTCAGGCCGTCCGGCGTGCGGACGCGGGCGCGCAGCTCGATGCCGTAGTCGCCCTCGGCCTCCTCGGCCGCGACGCCGTCGTTGGAGAGCTGCTTGCGGATCTCGGCGCGGACCTCGTCCCAGATGCCCTCGCTGCGGGGCGCGGCGAACACGCCGAGCTGCAGGGCACTTTCGTTGGACACGAGCACGACCTGCTGGATCTTGCCGTCGTTGTCGGCCTGGACCCGGACCTCGACGTCCTCGATCGCCGGCACCTTCAGCGCGCCGAGATCGAGCTGGGCGATGCCGGCCGGCGCCTCGCTGATGTCGTAAGGCCCGCCGGCGCGCGCCGACGCCTCCTCGACCTCGTCGTCCCCGGTCAGGTCGAGATCGGCCTCGGCGCGCGGGCGCGAGTCGCCCTTGGCGTTCCGCCCGCTCCCGCGATTGCGCGAGAAGATCACTGCTCTGCCTCCAAGTCCGCTGCCGCCGTCAGGCCGGCATGCCCGCCGGTGGACCCGTGGCCACCAGCCCCGCGCACAGTATCGGGAAGGTCCTCGACGACGTGGAAGTGTGCCCGCTCCACACGTTGGATGACAAGCTGGGCAATCCGGTCACCGCGGCTGATCTTTGCCGTGGTCACCCGATCATGATTGACGAGGTTCACCAGGATTTCGCCGCGGTAGCCGGCGTCGACCGTCCCGGGCGCGTTCAGGACGGTGACCCCCAGCCGGGCCGCCAGGCCCGAGCGCGGGTGGACCAGCCCGACGTACCCCTCCGGCAGCGCGATCGCGATGCCGGTGCGGACCAGGGCCCGCTCCCCCGGCGGCAGCTCCACGTCCTCGGCCGCCACCAGGTCGGCACCGGCGTCGCCCGGGTGCGCGTAGGCCGGCAGCGGCAGATCGGGCTCGAGCCGCTTGATGAGCACGTCCATCCCCATGGTCTCCATCCTGCCGGGTCGGCCGGGCGCCTGAACACGTACCCTCGCACACGTGGCACAGCCGAACCCGTACCGCGAGCGTCTCACCGTCGCCTGGTGGCTGTGGCTGCCCGCGGTGGCGATCGCCGTCACGCTGGCGGCCGAGGTCAGGCTGGGCGCGCCCGGCGCGGCGACGTGGGTCGCCTACCTCCTGCTGCTGCCGCTGACCACCGTGGGGCTGTGGCGGCTCGGCCGCATCCGCGTCGAGGTGTCCGACGGCGAGTTGCGGGTGGACGACGCGCACATCCCGCTGCGGTACATCGGCGAGGTGACGACCCTCACTCCGGACGAGAAGCGGGACCTGCTGGGTCCGTACGCGCATCCCGAGGCGTTCGTCGTGCAGCGGCCCTGGATCGGCGGCGCCGTGCGGGTGCAGGTGGCCGACGAGGCCGATCCCACGCCGTACTGGCTGATCAGCACCCGGCGCCCGGAGGCCCTGCGGTCAGCCCTCGATGACGCGCGGGTCGGCTGACGCCCGCAGGTCCTTGCGGATGTCGTCGCCGAGCGCGAGCGTCGCCCGCCGGTTCAGGAACCCGCCGACGGCCGCGCCGGTGAGGAAGGGACCCAGGGTGCTCAGGTTGCGCCCGAAGCGCTTGAGCAGCCGGTCCCGCAGCTCCTTGCGCAGGGCGGTACCCATCGCCGCGGCGACGCTGCCGCCGACGCGCATGGGGTTGATGCCGCGCCGCTGGGCCCAGGCCTGGACCAGGGCGAGCGCGCGCTGGGCGCCGGTGCCCTCGATAGGCCGGCCGTAGACCGCGTGCAGCTCGCCGATGAGCTTCATCTCCACGGCGACGACCGCCACCGTCTCCGCGGCCAGCAGGACCGGGGCGGACAGCAGCGAGGGCGTCACGGCCCACTCGACGGCCGCCACGCCGCCGCCGGCGGCGCCGATGCCCGCGGTCACCCGCGAGGCGTTGCGGATCAGCCGCTCGGCGAGCTCCTCGCCCTCCAGGCCGCCGTGGTGGGCCCGCAGGGTGTCGAGGTCACGCACCTTGATGTGGGGTGCGACGCGCGTCACCGCGTCGGCGACCCAGTTGATCGCCTTCTTGGGCCGGAACAGGTCCCGGACGCCCCGCTCACGCAGCTCGACGCGGATGATCCGGCCCAGCAGCCGCCGCCGCTCCCGCGGCTGCGTGTCCTCCTCCGTCAACCGGCTGACGGCGTTGGACAGCTCGGCCTCGGCGACCGGCTCGTTCTCGGCCGCCTCGTCGGCGGGCACCGGCTGGACCATCGTCAACCTCCGGGGGGTGCGGAACGTCGCCCTCTATGACTCAAGCACGGTCGCGCCACCTCCGCGTGATCAACTTCCGGATCACGCGCATTCGCGGCAGATCAGCTCCCCGTTCCGTTCCACGGCGAGCTGGCTGCGGTGGTGCACCAGGAAGCACCGCGAGCAGCGGAACTCGTCGGCCTGCATCGGCAGGACCTTGACCGTCATGTCCTCGTCGGCCAGGTCGGCGCCCGGCAGCTCGAAGTTCTCCCCAATGTCGGAGTCGTCGACGTCGACGATCGCGGACTGCGCATCGGTCCGGCGGGACTTCAGCTCCTCGAGGCTGTCCTCCCCGAGGTCGACCTCGTCGCGACGTGGCGCGTCGTAGTCGGTGGCCATCGGTGTTCACACTCCTGTTTCGTGTCGCCGGTAGGTATCGCGCCCGGTATAACGTCGATCGGGCGGCGTACCTTACCGCCCCTCGCGCGTTTGTTGTACGCCCACGCGCGGAAACTTGTTCCCAATGTGACCGAGGCGACACAACGATCATCCCCGGCGCCGAACCAGCCCCCGCGCCGCGGCAGCGACGATACCGCCACGTGGCCGTTCCCGTGGGGAGTCGTACCGCAACGGCGGGTGGGAACTTTGGGGGTATCCCGGGTGGGGACTGCAACATCGATCGCCGGCAGGCGCTAACCTACCCGGCAGCCAGAGCGTCTTACTGGTGACGAATCAGCGGCAGGGCGGGGAGCAACCATGAGTTTTGCGCGGGTCAGGGCGCTCGCGGTGGTCGGCACCCTCGTCGTCGCCGCCGCCATCTTCGTGATCGTCGCCCTGGTCAAGGATCGGCAGAGCAGCCCCCAGGAGGCCGAGGGCTGCGCCGAGGGCGCGATCGTCGCCAACGCCAAGCTCCCCACGCCCGAGCAGGTCAAGCTCAACATCTACAACGCTACCGGGACGCCCGGCCTGGCCACCGACGTCTCGAAGGAGTTCCTGGCCCGCCGGTTCAAGGAGGCGAAGGTGCAGACCGTCGCGCCGAGCCCGCAGGTGAACAAGCCCGGCGACGAGGTGGCCTTCATCCGCTACGGCCCGCAGACGGTCGGCGCCGCCTGGCTCATGCGGGCGTACTTCCTGAACGAGGCGGAGACGCAGTTCGACAAGGCGCGGCAGGACGACCGGGTCGACGTGATCATCGGCGGGCGCTTCCGGCAGCTGCCGACCATCACCGAGGTGAACCAGGCGATCGGCGCCCTGGGCAACCCGTCGCTGCCCGAGGGCACTTGCGCAGCTGAGTAGGCGAAGCAGGGCAGGCTGAGTGAGCTTCACGGCCCGCCGGCCGCGTCCAGCTCGGCCAGGCGCTCGTGCAGCGGGCCGTGGAGGGCCGGCGGGGCCGCCACCACCATGGCCGGCCCGGGCGGCGCGCCGTTCAGCCCGGTGACGAGCACGCCCGCCTCCGCGGCCACCAGGCCGCCGGCCGCGTGGTCCCAGGCGTTGAGGCCCTTCTCGTAGTACGCGTCCAGGGCGCCTTCGGCCACCAGGCACAGGTCGATGGAGGCGGCGCCGAACCGCCGCACGTCGCGCACGTGGCCGATCAGGCCGGCGAGCACCCGGGCCTGGTGCAGGCGGCGCTCGGCCGCGTAGCCGAAGCCGGTGCCCACCAGCGCCTGACCCAGGTCGGTCTCGCCCGAACAGGCCAGCCGCCGGTCGCCCGACCAGGCGCCACCGCCCCGGACGGCCGTCCATTCCTTGCCGGTCGCCGCGTTGACCACCACCCCGGCGACCACCTGCCCGTCGACCTCGGCGGCCAGCGAGACCGCGTACTGCGGCAGGTCGTAGAGGTAGTTCACGGTGCCGTCGATCGGGTCGAGGATCCAGCGGACGCGGGCGTGCTCCGGGCTGGCGCCGAACTCCTCCCCGAGTACCGCATCGCCCGGACGGGCGGCGTGTAGTGCCTCCCGGACGTGTCGCTCGACCGCCCGGTCGGCGGCGGTGACCACGTCGGTGGCGGTGGACTTGGTGGCGACGGCGTCGACGCCCTCGGCCCGCATACCGGCCGCGAGCACGGCGGCGGAGCGGGCGACGGAGACGGCGAGAGCCAAAAGTTCGGCCGGCTGATCCATGGTCACCATCCTTACAAAGTCGACCGAAGCCCCTTTCGCCCCATCCGTTCGGTCACAACAAGCCCGCACGGTACCCACAAGACGGGATGTTGGAGCGAGAGAGCGTTACAATTCACGCGCTGCCCGAGCGCTGGTGAATCCGCCTCATCGGAGACCCGGCACGCGGGCGCCACCACAAGCAACCCGGCCACTCAGCACGGCCGCGCCGTGCGCGAAACTCGGCCGCATCGGCCGTCGCTCGCTCATCGCACCGGAAGGTCGTTCGTGACAGCAGCTCACCAGCCCAGCGTCGACGTACGCTCCCTCGCCGACACGCTGATCGCACGTGCGGCCGCCAACGGCGGCCACCTCACGTCGGCGGAGGTCGCGCAGGCGGTCGACACCGCAGACGTAACCCCCGCGCACGCGAAGAAGCTGCTCAGGAGCCTGGCCGAGGCGGGAGTGACCGTCGTGGTCGACGACTCGGCCAACAGCCGCCGCAAGGTTGCTGCAGCCCGGTCCGCCACCCCGGCATCCAAGGCCGCCACAGCCAAGGCCGCACCGGTCGCCAGCAGGGCGCCGGCCAAGCCGCTGACAGCCGTCGAGTCCCCCCAGGACGACACGGCGGTGAAGAAGGTCCCCGTGAAGAAGGCCGCGCCCGAGGCGCCCACCGCACCTGCCAAGAAGGCCGCACCGGCGAAGAAGGCCGCCGCGGCGAAGACCGCGCCAGCCAAGAAGGCCGCACCGGCCAAGGCGGCGGCCGTGAAGAAGGCGTCGCCGGGCGAGGCAGCCGAGCCGGCCGCCCCGACCGCCGGGTCCGGCGAGGAGCCGGAGCTCGAGGAGCTCGACGACGCCGCGCTGGCCGCCGAGATCGAGGACGTCGTCGTCGACGAGCCGGCCGAGGTCAAGGCGGCCGAGGCCGACGCCGAGGCGACCGCGACCGACGACGACTTCGCGTGGGACGACGACGAGTCGGAGGCGCTGAAGCAGGCCCGGCGCGACGCCGAGCTCACCGCGTCGGCCGACTCGGTCCGGGCCTACCTGAAGCAGATCGGCAAGGTCCCGCTCCTCAACGCGGAGCAGGAGGTCGAGCTCGCCAAGCGGATCGAGGCCGGCCTGTATGCCGCGGAGCGGCTGCGGGCGGCCGAGGAGTCGGGCGAGCCGATGACGATGCCGGCCTCGCGTGACTTCATGTGGATCTCCCGTGACGGCGAGCGCGCCAAGAACCACCTGCTGGAGGCCAACCTCCGGCTGGTCGTCTCGCTCGCCAAGCGGTACACGGGCCGTGGCATGGCGTTCCTGGACCTCATCCAGGAGGG
>NZ_JBEXCY010000045.1:0-65992 GCF_040605515.1 Dactylosporangium sp. NPDC005572
TGATCAGGATGTCCTCGACCCGGTCGGGTAGGCCGAGCATCTCGATCGTGCGAAACTTGGCGCGCACGACGTCGGTGTTGCCGGCCGCGGCCACGGTGATGTCGAAGTCGGGCCCGCCCCCGAGCGTGCCGAGGGTCATGCCACTGGTGTAGTCGACGAGCGCGACGGCCAGGGCGCCGTCGATGGCCATTGCGCTCTTCAGTGCGACGTCGAGGGTGTTGCTCAAGACCTGCCTCCTTGGGTGTCGTAGCCCGGGAGCCTGCCACGCAGGTCAACTTCGCGAACAGGCTTCGCGCAAGCAATTGACCGTCCGGCTCACCGGAACCTGACTTCCCGACCGATTCTCTGCTCACGGCCCGGGTTGACGGCACCGACGGTCTGTGACATCGACCTCGGTGGGTCTTTGTGGCGCACGTTGCGCCTGATTGGCCGGAGGTGTGCCTCCGGTATCGTGGAGGCGCTGTGCCTGTCGAAAATGGCGTCCGGGCAGTTCAGGCGGCATGTTCGTACTCGTGCAGCACACCGCCGACGCGGTCATGTCGGCGGATGATCAGACGACCGAGTCTGGCCGGTTCTATGATCGGTTCAGGTAGCGGGGCCAGTGGTCGGGCGTTGGCGATGCCCTGATGTGGCCGACGCTCATTGCAGAAGATCTCGAATCGGGCGCGGAACGCCGTCGAGGAACTGCGCCGTGACACCAGCAACGACCAAGTGGACTCGCTGACCGCGGACGTAACCCGCCAACGAGACCTGCATCACCTGGCCGACCAGGTAAAGGGCCGTCACGGGACCCGCGACGTGCTGATCAACAGCGCGGGCGTGACCATGGCGCGGCGGGAACCGACCGAGGACGGTGCCGAGACCGCCTTCGCCGCAAACGTGCTCGCGCCGTACATCCTGATCCACCGGTTGCTGCCGACATTGTCCCGCGCGACGCCGACCCGGGTTATCAACATCACCGGCGGCGTCCCACGCGCCCGGATCGACCTGGACGACCTGCAAGGCGAGCGCTCGGACGTCGGACTGTCGTTGTACAACCAGACGAAGCTGGCGCTGATGGCGATGAGCTACACACTCGCCGAGCGCCTATGAGGCAGCGGAGCAAACCTCAACGTGGCGTATCCGGACACGCGTACACGTCGATGAACCAGGGCCTCACGATCGACACGTACCCGCCCGAAGTACGCCCAATCGTGCCGCTGCTACGGCTGCTGGTGCCGGTCCTCTACGGATAACGCGCCCTGGTCAAGGCCTCCCGGTCCAGCATCTACCTGGCATTGAGCTCTCACGTCGCCGACTTACACGGCACCTACGTCAACAGCAAATGCCGCCGGACCCATGGCCCACCGCGGTCCTCGACCAACGCAACCGCGACGCCATCTGGAGACTTTGCGAAAAGCTAGCCAGCTAACACGTGTAACGGCGTCGGCAAGACGCAAACAGGGCCATCGCCGCCGTCGTCAAAGGCGTGCTCGCAGCCCGTGAAAGCCCAACTTCTCATCGCACTCCACGACGCCGCAGCGCCCACCACGGCCGACCGACCTGCACGACAGCATAAGGCAGCCGGTCCAAGTCCCCGCCAACGATGCCTATCCAAGATCTGTGCGCGGAGTGGTCGCTAACCGCGCGGCGCGGCCGATGGCGCTGAAGGTTCAGAACGAGAACGGCTGGCGCGCCGTCGCAACTGGGCGGCGACAATCGGCCGCACATCCACTCGCGGCCCAGTCCGAATCCGGGCCGCGCACGGCGGTGCCGGCTTACGGCGGCCGGCGACCGGGTCAACACGCTGCCCGCGATGGATCGCACCGGTCGCCATGTCTCCGCCCCCTACACGCCACGCGGAAGGAATCTCCAGCATCAGCCACCGGTCGACGGCATACCGGCGACAGCCGGCAACCTCAGGCCCGCTCGTTACCGGCCGTCGGCAACGTTGCCGGGTGACACGGTCTGTACCCGATCGTCCTACCAGCTGCCGGTGGTCAGCGGGATGTACTGGACGAGGTTGTCGCCGCGTTCGGCGGGCAGGACGGCTAGGGCGTCGGCGTGGGCTGCCGGTCCGAGGTGGCCGGGCCGGGCTCCGCCGATGACGTGGACGCCGTCGCTGCGTCGGTGTACCGGGACGAGTCGGGTGTGTCCTGGTACTACGTGGACGTCGCCGTGCAAGGGTGCGGTGGGCAGGGCCGGGAGCGCGTGGCCGGCCAGTCCGGCGAGAAGCGGTTGCAGCAGGGTGTGCGCGGCGACGAGGGCGGCGAACGGGTTGCCGGGCAGGCCGACGATCCAGCGGCCGGCGGCCTCGGCGAGGACCTGCGGGTGGCCGGGCCGGCAGGCGACACCGTCGACGTGGACGGTCGCGCCGACGGTGTGCAGCGCGTGGTGGAGGCTGTCGGCCGGGCCGATGGAGGACGCGCCGCACACCACCACGACGTCCGCGCTGGCGAGGCTGTCGATGAGGGCTGCGGTGAGGGCGTCGGCGGGCCGGTCGGGCACCGGTAGGGAGCCGACGTCAGGGTCGGCTCCCCACATGGGCAGCAAGGCGTTGACGACCGGGCCAATCGCGTCGCGGACCGTTCCCTGTGGTGGACGCCCGCAGGGAATCACCTCGTCGCCGGTGATGAGCAGTTGCACGAGGGCTCGGGTGGTGACGGTGACGGCGTCGATGCCGACGCTCGCGGCCAGGCCGAGGGCCGCCGGGCGGAGCTGGTATCCGGCGGGCAGGATCTGCTGCCCGGCGCGGACGTACTCGCCGTGCCGGCGGATGTGGTGGCGGTCCGTCGGCGGGGCGAACACCGTATCGGCGTCGCGGACGGCGTCCTCATACCTGACCACGCGGTCGGTACCGTCCGGAACCGGCGCCCCAGTGCCGATCTCGACCGCTTCCCCGAGCGCGAGCGGGCTGGTCGCCGGGTCGCCGGCGAGGACCCGTCCGACGAGCTGCCACGGGCCGGGTCCCCGCACTGCGTAGCCGTCCATCGCAGCGTTGTCGAACCCGGGCAGCATGGTGGCCGCATGCAGGGCGGATCGGAGGGTGCGGCCGGCGGCATGCGGCAGGGCGACGACTTCGGCGGGCAGCGGGACGGCGAGCTGGTGGGCCAGTGTCCTGGCCTGATGCCAGGGCATCGGCCGGTGCGCCGCGAGATGGCCCGGCTGGTGATCGGCTGTGGCGGTCACGATGTCGGCGGGCCCGGTCATGGCAGTTTCGCGACCGTCAGCAGGATCACACTGTCAGTGATGGCTTCGAGGCTGTGCCGGGCGTCGGGCACGGTGAGCAGGTCACCAGCGGCGGCGTCGCAGGTGTCCGCGGCCGCGGTCATCCGAACCTGGCCATGCAGGACGTGCACGGTCGCCTCGCCCGGGTTCTCGTGCTCGTCCAGCCGGTGCCCGGCGGCCAACGCGATGATCGTCTGGCGCAGGGCTTTGGTGTGCCCGCCGACAACGGTGTGCGCGCTGCGCCCGCTGACGGCGGCCTGCGCCGTGGCGAGGTGCTCCGCGGCGAGGCCGGTGAGTGATTGCGTGTGCACGGGGTTCCTACTTTCTGCCTCGGCCGGTGGCTGCGGTGCGGGGAGTGCCGGGGCGGGTGCCGCTTCCGGCGGTCGGGGTGGTCAGGCCGCGCATTTTGACGGCGGTGTAGACGGCGGCGGCCAACGCGACATCGGACAGCAGCATCAGACCGATCGCGTAGGATTGTTCGACTCCGTACACCGCACCCATGATCAGTGGTGGGATGAAGCCGCCGAGACCACCAGCGGCGCCGACCACGCCGGTGACGGCGCCGACCTTGTCGGCTGGGGCGACCTTGCCGACGAGGGCGAACACGGCGCCGCTGGCGGTGCCGAGCAGGGCGGCCATGCCGAGGAACGCCACGGTCGCGGCCGGCATCAGCGGCGGCTGGAACGCCTGCGCGACGGCGAACAGGGCGGTGCCGGTGAAGCACCACACGAGGACCGGCACAGGATGGAACCGGTCGGACAGCCAGCCGCCGGTGGGTCGCGCGATCACGGCGAGGACGACGAACCCGGCGGTGCGCAGCGCAGCGTCATCCGCGGTCAGCTGGTAGGCGGTGCGCAGGTAGGCGGGCAGGTAGACGCTGAAGGCGACGAAGCCGCCGAACCCGACGGCGTAGAGGAAGCACAGCTGCCAGGTGACGCCGAGACGGCCGACATCGACGACGCGGGCGAGCGCCGACCCGGCCGGAGGTATGCGGCCGGGCGGGTCACGCAGCAGCAGGAACGCCAGGACTGCGTAGCCGGCCAGCAGGCCCGCGACGAGCAGGAACGGGGTGTTCTTGCCGTAGGCGTCGGCGAGTCTGACGGTGCTGAAGTTGGCGATGGCTGTGCCGCCCATGCCGATGCCGAACACGCCGAGGGCGAATCCTTTACGGGCCGGTGGGTACCACGCCGACACGTGCGGCACGCCGATGGCGAAGGTGGTGCCGCCGAGACCGAGGACGAAGCCGGTGGCGATCAGCGCCGGGTAGCTGTCGACGACGGTGAGGGTCAGCACCGGCGCGATGGTCAGCAGACTGAGCAACGGAAACATGATCCGGGCGCCGAGCCGGTCGGTGAGCGCCCCGACCGGGATCCGGCCCAGGGAACCGACCACGACCGGCACGGCGACGAGCAAGGACTGGGCGGCGAAGCTCAGGCCGAGGCGTTCCTTGAAGCCGGGTCCGAGCGGGCCGAGCAGCGCCCAGGCCCAGAAGTTGACGGTGAATCCCAGGGTGACCACGATCAGGTTGACCGTGGCACCGGGCGTGCCCGCGGCTCCGGTCGCAGCGGCGGCACGAGCCTTGCCGGTTGATGTCATCCCTCACCTCGAGCGTGATGCCGCTGTTCCCGGACGGCGGCAGCGATACGGGTCAGTGTCAGTCCGGCGGACTACCGCCGCGCGCGGACCGTCGGCGCCTTCGGCGGGCCCTCCCAGCCGGGGCGGCTCGGCCGCAGCCCGCCGCGCGGGTCGCGGCTGCGGTAGACAACGTACGGGCGGGTGAGATAGCCGACCGGCGCGCTGAACGCGTGGATCAGCCGGGTGAACGGCCAGATCGCGAAGAGCAGGAACGCGCTCAGGATGTGCAGCTGGAAGCCCAGCGGCACGTTCGCCATGATCTGCGGGTCGGGGCTGAGGTAGAACAGCGACCGGAACCAGGGCGAGATCGTTTCCCGGTAGTCGTAGCCGTCGCCGGCTACGTTGGCGCGCACGGTGGCGAGCAGGCCAAGCACGATGACGGCGACGAGCACGACGTACATCGCCTTGTCGTTCCTGGTGGTGGCGGTGAAGACCGGTCCGGTGAGCCGGCGGCGGGCGATGAGGATACCGAGCCCGATCAGCGTGCACAAACCGGCGACGGTGCCGATGAACACGGCCATGAGGTGGTAGGTGTGCTCGGTGATCCCGACCGCCTCGGTCCATGCCTTCGGCACCAGCAGCCCGCCGATGTGTCCGATGAGGACCATGAGGACGCCGACGTGGAACAGTGGGCTGCCCCAGCGCAGGACGGTGGTCTCGTACAGCTGCGAGGAGCGGGTGGTCCAGCCGAACTTGTCGAAGCGGTAGCGCCAGATCACGCCGCCGACCAGGATCACGAGCGAGAGGTAGGGCACGACGGCCCACAGCAGCGCGTTCATCGACGGCCTCCGGTGGTGTCGACGGGTCCGAAGGGTTCCAGTCCGACGTTCTCGACCGGCGGGCCGGTACGGGCGAGGCGGGCGGCGGCGGCCAGGTCGGCCGGGGTCGGCGCAGGCAGCATGGCCCGCACGGCGACGATCGCCTCCCGGTAGACCGACCGGTCCCTGGTCAAGGCCTCGGTGAGGAGATCCAGGCCGACCCGGTGCTCGCGCAGCAGTCGCCAGCCCCCGTCGTCGGCGGCGGCCAGGTCGAGCACGGCGGGTAGGTAGTCGGGCAGCTCGCCGTCGACGACCTCCAGCCCGGCGGCCTTGTAGACGGTGGCGAAGCCGACCAGCGCCTCGCCCCGGCGGCGGGTGTCGCCGGCCGTGTAGTAGGTCAGGTGCAGGCAGCAGCGGCGCCGGAAGTCGAACAGCTCCACGTAGTCGGCGGCGAGGCGAACCGGGTCGGTGCCGACGCGGTGCGCGGCCACCTCACCGAGCGGTCCGGCGACCGTCGACGGCAGCTCGGCCAGCGCCGCCCGCAGGACCGGCAGCGCGGCGAGCGTGGTGGCGTCGGGGTAGCGCAGCAGCAGCGACGCCGCCCGGGCCGCGACCGTCCGCCAGCCGGGGCCGTCGGCCGGGTTCGGTGCCCGGTCCGCCGGACGCTCACGGGTCGTGGTCACCGCGCACCTCCGCCGTTGGGCCCCTTGTCGCGGCCGTTCGCGTTCTTCGGCGGGAACAGGCCCTCCGGTTGGCCCTTGCCGTCCCAGTTGAGCAGGTTCACCCGGGCTTCCTTGCTCTCGGGCGCCGCCATGGTGTCGGCGGTCTGCCGGCTGCGCAGCATGTGGAAGTTCTCCACGTCGATCGGCAGTGGGGTGCCCGACGACTCGCCGAAGGGTCCTTGCCCGTACGGGCCGCCGCCGCCCATGCCCGGCCCGCCCTCGAAGTCGAGGCTGCACTCCGCGCCGATCGCCTCGAGGCGGTGCGCGTCCTCGGCGTGCGCGGCCGGGATGACGTAGCGGTCCTCGTACTTGGCGATGGCGAGCAGCCGGTACATGTCGTCGATCTGCGCGCCGGTCATGCCCACGGCCGAGGCGATCGACTCGTCGGGTTCCTCGCCGAGGTTGACCCGACGTTGGTAGGAGCGCATCGCGGCGAGACGCCGCAGTACCTTCGTCACCGGTGCCGGGTCTCCCGCAGTGAACAGCCCGGCGAGGTACTCGACCGGGATGCGCAGCGCGTCGACGGCGCCGAAGAGGTTCCCGGCGTCCTCGCCGTCGTGGCCGGTGTCGCGCAGTACGTCGACGACCGGCGACAGCGGCGGGATGTACCAGACCATCGGCATGGTGCGGTACTCCGGGTGCAGCGGCAGCGCCACCTGGTAGCGCATGATGAGGTCCCAGATCGGCGATCGCTGCGCCGCGGTGATCCAATCGTCGGGGATGCCGGCCTCCCGAGCGTCGGCGACCACCCGCGGATCGTTCGGGTCCAGGAAGACCGAGCGCTGTGCCGCGTAGAGGTCGTGCTCGTCCTTGACGGCGGCGGCCGTACCGACCCGGTCGGCGTCGTAGAGCATGAGTCCGAGGTAGCGCAGCCGGCCGACGCACGTTTCCGAGCAGATCGTCGGCTGGCCGATCTCGATGCGCGGGAAGCAGAACGTGCACTTCTCCGCCTTGCCGGTCCGGTGGTTGAAGTACACCTTCTTGTACGGGCAGCCGGTCACGCACATCCGCCAGCCCCGGCACCGGTCCTGGTCGACGAGCACGATGCCGTCCTCGGACCGCTTGTAGATCGCGCCGGACGGGCACGACGCGGCGCACGACGGGTTGAGGCAGTGCTCGCAGATGCGGGGCAGGAAAAACAGGAACGCCTGCTCGTACTCCTGGCGCACCCGGTCGGACACCTGCCGCAGCACTGGGTCCCCGGCCGCGATCGCGTTGCCGCCGGCGAGGGAGTCGTCCCAGTTCGCTGACCAGGTGACCTTCGTGTCCTGGCCGGTCAGCAGCGACTTGGGCCGGGCGACCGGGATGTCGTCGCCGGCGGGCGCGGTGAGCAGGTGCTCGTAGTCGTAGGTCCACGGCTCGTAGTAGTCCTGCATCGCCGGCAGCTTCGGGTTGGCGAAGATGCTGAGCAGCTTCTTGACCCGCCCGCCGGCCTTGGGCTTGAGCCGGCCGGTCCGGGTGCGGGTCCAGCCGCCCTGCCACCGCTCCTGGTCCTCGTATGTGCGGGGATAGCCCTGCCCCGGGCGGGATTCGACGTTGTTGAACCACACGTATTCGACGCCGGAGCGGTTGGTCCACGCCTGTTTGCACGTCACCGAGCAGGTGTGGCAGCCGATGCACTTGTCGAGGTTCATGACCATCGCCATCTGGGCCATCACTCTCATCAGTACTGCACCTCCTGCGAGCGGCGGCGGATCACGGTGACCTCGTCGCGCTGGTTGCCGGTCGGGCCGAGGTAGTTGAACGCGAACGACAGCTGCGCGTAGCCGCCGATGATGTGGCTGGGCTTGATGAGCAGCCGGGTCAGCGAGTTGTGGATGCCGCCGCGACGACCGTTGACCTCCGCCTTGGGCACGTCGATGACCCGTTCCTGCGCGTGATACATGTACACGGTGCCCTCGGGCATCTTGTGGGTGACCACCGCGCGGCACACCACGACGCCGTTGCGGTTGACCGCCTCGATCCAGTCGTTGTCGGCGATGCCGATCTTCGCGGCGTCCGCTTCGGACATCCACATCGTCGGCCCGCCCCGCGACAGGGTGAGCATGATGAGGTTGTCCTGGTACTCGGAGTGGATGGACCACTTCGAGTGCGGCGTCAGGTAACGCACGGTCAGCTCCAGCTCCCCGTTCCGCCCGAGCCTGGGCTCGCCGAACAGCTTGTGCATGTCCAGGGGCGGGCGGAAGATCGGCAGCTCCTCGCCGAGCTCCTGGATCCAGTCGTGGTCGAGGTAGAAGTGCTGCCGGCCGGTGAGCGTGTGCCAGGGTTTGAGCCGCTCGGTGTTGATGGTGAACGGCGAGTACCGCCGGCCGCCGGTCTCGCTGCCCGACCACTCAGGGCTGGTGATGACCGGCACCGGGCGGGACTGCGTGTCGGCGAAGCGGATCTGCTTGCCCTCGTGCTCGGCGGACAGGTCGGCGAGGCGCTGCCCGGTGCGCCGCTCCAGGGCGTGGAAGCCCTCGGTGGCGACCCGGCCGTTCGTGGTCCCGGACAGGGCGAGGATGGCCTCGCAGGCGCGGATGTCGGTGTCGAGGCGGGGCCGGCCGTCGGCGACGCCGCCGTGCACGGTGCCGTTGATCTGCTTGAGCCGCTCGACCTCGGGGGTGACGTCGACGGTGACCGCCTTCGTCGTGGTGCCGAGCCGGTCCAGCAGCGGACCGAGCGCGGCCATCTTGTCGGCGATCGCGCCGTAGTCGCGCTCGACGACGAGGAACTTCGGCATCGTCCTGCCCGGCACCGCCGCCGTCTCGCCGGTCTTCCAGTCGCGCACGACCCCGCCGGGGGTGGCCATGGCGTCCGGGGTGTCGTGCAGTAGCGGCGCCGCAACGAGGTCCCGGCGCACGCCGAGGTGCCCGGCGGCGAGGCGGGAGAACACCTTCGCGATGCCGTGGAACGTGTCGAAGTCGGTCCGGGTCTGCCACGGCGGGCTGATCGCCGGGGTGAACGCGTGGACGAACGGATGCATGTCGGTGGTGTTGAGGTCGTGCTTCTCGTACCAGGTGGCGGCGGGGAGCACGACGTCGGAGAACAGCGTCGTGGACGTCATCCGGAAGTCCAGCGACAGCAGCAGGTCCAGCTTGCCTTCGGGGGCCTCGTCGTGCCAGACGACGTCTTCGGGGCGCCGGTCCGGCGGGGCCTCGGCCGCGCGCAGGCTGGCGTCGGTGCCGAGCAGGTGGCGCAGGAAGTACTCGTTGCCCTTGGCCGAGGAGCCCAGCAGATTGGCGCGCCACACGGTGAGCACGCGCGGCCAGTTCTGCGGCGCGTCCGGGTCGGTGCAAGCGAAGCTGAGCCGCCCGTCGACGAGTTCCCGCGCTACGTACGCGGCGGGGTTGTCCGGGTCGGCGGCCAGGGCCTCGTCGGCGATGTCCAGGGGGTTGCGCGACAGGGTCGGCATGGACGGCATCCAGCCCAGCCGGGCGGACTTGGCGAGCAGGTCGGCGGTGTGCCGGCCAGCGAACTCTCCCTTGGCGAGGGGCGTGGTGAGCACGTCGGCGGTGTACTGATCGTAGCGCCACTGGTCGGTGTGCAGGTACCAAAACGCGGTGCCGATCATCTGCCGGGGCGGGCGTGACCAGTCCAGCCCGAACGCGAGGTGCGCCCAGCCGGTGACCGGGCGGCACTTCTCCTGCCCGACGTAGTGCGCCCAGCCGCCACCGTTGACGCCCTGGCAGCCGGTCAGCGTGGTCAGCGCCAGCATCGCCCGGTAGGTGGTGTCGGAGTGGAACCAGTGGTTGGTCCCGGCGCCCATGAGGATCATCGAGCGGCCGCCGGAACGCTCGGCATTGTCGGCGAACTCGCGGGCGACCCGGGCCACCGCCGCGGCCGGCACGCCGGTGATCGGCTCCTGCCACGCCGGCGTGCAGGGCGCCGTGGCGTCGTCGTAGCCGGCTGGCCACACCCCCGGCAGACCCGGCCGAGGCACCCCGTACTGCGCGAGCATCAGGTCGTACACCGAGGTGACGAGGCGACCGGCGACGGTGGCGGTCGGGACGCCGCGGCGCAGCAGGGTCGGGGTGTCATCGTCGAAGCGGGGCAGCAGCAGCTCGACGGGCTCACCGCCTGCGCAGCTGAGGCGGGGCACGACGGCGCCGAGGTCGAGGTTCCACCGGCCGACGCCAGCCTCGCTGAACCGGTCGCCGAGCGAGCCGCCCGGCACCACCGCGGCGTCGGTGATCGAGTCCCACAGCACTGGCCGGAACGCCGCCTCGGCGTCGCTCTCACCGAGGTGCGCGGCGGTGAGGAACTTGCCGGGCCGGTAGCCGCCGCCCTCGACCACCTCCAGGGTGACGAGGTAGGGCAGGTCGGTGAAGCGCGAGACGTAGTCGACGAACCGGGGTGTGGTCCGCTCGACGAAGAACTCCTTGAGGATGATGTGGCCCATCGCCATCGCCAGGGCGCCGTCGGTGCCGGGCTGGGCGGGCAGCCATTCGTCGGCGAACTTGACGTTGTCGGCGTAGTCCGGTGAGACCACGACGACCTTCTGGCCGCGGTAGCGGGCCTCGGCCATCCAGTGCGCGTCCGGGGTGCGGGTCACCGGCACATTGGAGCCCCACATCATGAGGTAGGCGGCGTCCCACCAGTCGCCGGACTCGGGCACGTCGGTCTGGTCGCCGAACATCTGCGGCGAGGCGACCGGCAGGTCGGCGTACCAGTCGTAGAACGACAGCATCGTCGCGCCGATGAGTGACATGAACCGGGCGCCGGTCGCGTGCGACACCATCGACATCGCCGGGATCGGCGAGAAGCCGGCGATCCGGTCCGGGCCGTGCCGCCGGATCGTGTGGACGTGGGCGGCGGCGATCATCTCGAGGGCCTCGTCCCAGCCGACCCGCACGAGGCCGCCCTTCCCGCGGGCCTGCTGGTAGCGGCGCCGCCGCTTCGGGTCGTCCTGGATGTCGGCCCACGCCGCGACCGGGTCGCCGCCGTGCCTGGCCTTCGCCTCGCGGAACATCTCCACCAGGACCCCGCGGGCGTACGGGTAGCGCACGCGCGTCGGTGAGTACGTGTACCAGGAGAAGGCAGCACCGCGGGGACAGCCGCGCGGCTCGTACTCCGGGCGGTCGGGGCCGGCGGTCGGGTAGTCGGTCTGCTGCTGCTCCCAAGTGATGATGCCGTCGCGGACGTATACCTTCCACGAGCATGATCCGGTGCAGTTGACCCCGTGGGTGGAGCGGACCACCTTGTCGTAGGACCAGCGGTCCCGGTAGAAGGCGTCAGCCTCCCGGCCGCCGATCTGATGCAACGTCCGGCCGTCCGCGGACACCTCGGCCCTCCGAACCAACCCACCGACCGCCAGCAGTGCGCGTCCCGCGCTGTCGGTTGCGCCCGTCATTGCAGTCTCGACCTCCAAGAGATGACCTTGTTGACCACATTTGTCCGTCGGGCCGGCCCTCGCAACCCGAATACGACTTTCTCCGGTGTCGTCCGGTCCTGAGCATGAGCGGTGCCGTCGCCGGTGCACCGGCGACGACGCGTCACGCGGCTCGCGGGTTGGCGCCAGCCGGCGTGGGTGCTGTCGCCGTTCTGATCATGGTGGTGGTGGTGTGCCGTGTCCTGGCCGGGCCGGTGTGACACGGTCCCAGGCATCGATCGGCAGGGCGATGACGGAGGCGGGGAACAGGCCGTGTTCCTCGTTGTCGATGTGCCGGTGCAGCCGGTCGAGCGCGGCGAGGACCGTCGGCCAGTCGGGGGCGGCACGGTCGACGGTGCCGAGGACACCGTGGATGTCGTGGTGTTCGGCGCACAGCTTGTCCACCGCTTTGGTGAGGCTGCCTTCGGTGCGCAATTCGGCGAACAGGCCGGTCTCCTCGGTGGCGGTGTGCGGGCCGAGCAACGCCAGCAGGTCATCGAGCGCGGTGGCGGGGTCGGCGGTGCCGTGGCTGACGGCGCGGCGCAGCCGGCCGGCGGCGTCGGCGATGGCCTCGTGCTCGTCGGTGAGCCGGGCGATGAGCGGAAAGTCCCGGCAGCCGCAGTAGTTGCACACGGCTTCTTCCTCTTCTCTGGTCGGCGGCGGCAGGTGTCAGCCGTTGACCGGGTGGCGGTGCAGCCGCAGCTGCCACACGTCGGGACCGTCCTGCAGCCAGTCGGTGTCGATCTGACCCGGGTGGCGGGCGTCGATCTCGGCCAGCAGTGGCCGCGGCGTGTGCGGGGCGATGAGCACCAGGGCACCGTCGGCGGGGAGTGCGTCGACGGCGGCGAGGACCCGGGCGTGTCGTTCGTCGTGTGGCAGCGCGCGCACGTCGAGGCGGGTGTCCACGCTGAGGACCGGTGCCGGCGCGCCGGCCGGGCCACGGTCACCGCCGCAGCCGCAGCCGCACCCGCCGCCACCGCAACCGCAACCGCCGGCACCTGATCCGCCCACCTCGTCGGCCGTGTCGGGGGCGTCGGGGGCGTCGGTGCAGCCGAGCAGGTCGTGCATCCCGGTCAGCAGGCCAGCCAGCGACACGTGCGCGGTGTCGAGCAGCAGCGGCAGGACCAGATTGTTCTCTTTGTCCAGATGGACCTCGAACAGTGCGGTCAGCGCGCGGGCTGCCGCTGCCGCATCCGTCGCGGTGTCGGCGGTCTCGAGTTCGGCGACGAGGGCGGTGATCGTCTGATGCTCGCCCACCATGGCCTCGACCAGGAGCCGCCCGCTGGCCTGCGCGGCGGCGGCCGGGTACAGGGCGGTCTCCTCGGCAGCGGCATGTGGCAGCAGTTCGGTCCGCAGCCACCCCAGCAACCCCGCGCGCCGCTGCGGCCACAACGCCGGCGTCCCCTGCCGGGCGGCGTCCCGCAGTGCCGCGGTGTGCCGAGCGAGGTCGGCGGCCAACTGGGTGTGGTGGGCGATCACCGCGGTAGCGGCGCGGCGGTCAGCATCGGGCTGTGACATGGCACCCGTCCCTGGTTTTGACGTCGTTTGACGTTGTAACGTTAGACCTTGTGGAAACCCTGCGACTAGGCCCATCCGGAGAGACGATCGACACGCCCCGGCACCGCGCGCTCGGCTCGGCCAGCCGCACGGCGATCCTGCGGCTGGTCCGCGCCACCGGCACCGGGCTCACGGCCGCCGACGTCGTTGACGCCACTTCACTGCACCCGTCGACGGTGCGGGCGCACCTGGAACGGCTGGTCGAGGCCGGGCTGCTGGTCAAGGCGCGGGCCAGCGGCGGCCTGCCTGGCCGGCCAGCGTGGCGATACCGGGCCGCCGCCGCCGAGCCCGCACCGGCGCCGTACCGGGCCCTTGCCGCCGCGCTGCTGGACCACCTGGCCACCACCGGCGGCGGCGTCGCGGGCGCCGTGACCGCAGGCGAGGCGTGGGGGCGGCGGCTCGCCGCACCCGCCGACTCGGCCGATCCGGTCACCACGGTGCTCGGCGTGCTGCGGCAGCTGGGGTTCGACCCGCAACCGGTACCGGCCACCGGTCCCGTCCCCGTCGATGGTTCTAACCCAGCCCGGGGGCCAGGCCCGGACCAGGCGCCCGGTCCGGACTCCGGCGAGGTGGAGGTGCGCCTGCACACCTGCCCGTTCCTGGAACTGATCGGCCAGCAGCCCGACGTCATGTGCGCGCTGCACGCCGGGATGATCCGCGGTGTGCTGCGCGCCGCGGGAGCGGCCGACGGGCAGGCCGTGCTGGAGCCGTTCGCCGCCCCGAACGCATGCGTGGCCCGGCTCCGGGCCTCGCGTCGGCAGGGTGACCAGCCGTGACCGGGTCCGGTGCGGTGCGGTGGCGACTGCCCCTGCTCGGCACCGGCGGTGTCGCCCTGATATCCGGGCTGTACGCGGGACTGCTGCTGCTCGGCTTCGACCTGCCCGCACCCCGCCCGACCCTGGCGGACGTACACGGCCCAGTGATGGTCATCGGCTTCGTCGGCACCCTGATAGCCCTGGAACGCGCTGTCGCCCTCGGCGCCCGCTGGGCTCTCGCTGCACCCGCCTGCTCCGGTGCCGGCGGCCTGGTCCTCGTCGTCGCCGGTCCGGTCCTGCCCGGCAAGCTGCTACTCGCCGCCGGCGGTGTCGCCCTGCTCGGCGTGTACCGCACGCTGTGGCGCCGCCAGCCGGGGGTGGCGCTGCTCGCCCAGGCCACCGGCGCGTTCGCCTGGTACGCCGCCACGCTGCTGTGGCTGGCCGGGCTGCCCGTCCCCGATCTGGTGCCGTGGTTGGCCACGTTTCTGGTCGCCACCATCGCCGGGGAACGTCTGGAACTGGCCCACGTCGTCAGCGGCGGGCGGTCGGCTCCGCGGTGGTTCCTCGCCGCGTTGACGGCGCTGGTCGCTGGCGCGACCGCGGTCACCGTATGGCCGAGAACCGGTGCGCACCTGTTCGGCGCCGGGCTGCTGGCGATCGTGGCGTGGCTGGCCGTGTTCGACGTCGCCCGCCGCACGATCCGCGGCACCGGGCTGCCCCGCTACGCCGCCGCCGGGCTGCTGGCCGGCTACGCCTGGCTGGCACTTGCCGGCGTGTTCTGGGCCGGTGGTGGCCGGACGGTCGCCGGGCCCCGCTACGACGCGACGCTGCACGCGGTGTTCCTCGGCTTCGCCATGTCGATGATCTTCGTGCATGCGCCGGTGATCCTGCCCGCCGTGCTGCGCCGGCCGTTGCCGTACCGGCCAGTGTTGTATGCGCCGCTGGCGCTGCTGCACGTCTCCCTGCTGGTCCGGGTGACCCTCGGCGACGGCGCCGGGATGAAGCCGGTATGGCGGTGGGCCGGCGTCGGCAACGTCGCTGCGGTCGTCGCGTTCGTCGGCTGCGCCGTTGTGCTCGGTGCGCGGGCCGGCCGGCTCAGCACACGCACCGCCGGTACCCGGGGGTCCGCTGCGGCACGGCCACGGCAGGCCGCGGTAGGAGCGTCCCGGTGACCGGCCCGCAGCGCGCACCGGCCACCGGGACCGATGTTCAGGCCGGATCGGCCGGACCACGATCCGAGCCGCCGATGAGCGAACGAGGCCGATGGCACCGGCGCACGAACGTGCTGCCGCTGGCCTACCTCGCCGGGATCGTCGTGGTCGGGTTCGTCCACCCGGTGCTGGCGCAGTGGCGGTGGCTGGCGATCCACCTGCTGTTGCTCGGCGCGGTCAGCAACGCCATCGTGATCTGGAGCGTGCAGTTCACCGCCGCCGTGTTGCGGGTGCCGACCCCGGAGCGCCGCCGTGAGGCGGTGCGGCTCGCCCTGCTCAACGCCGGCGTGGTGGCGGTCCTGGCCGGTGGTGGCCTCGGCCTGCCGTGGGTCGGCGTCGCCGGTGCGGTGGCCGTGTTCACCGCGATCGTCGCGCACCTGTGCTGGTTGCGGACCCAGCTGCGGGCGGCGCTGCCCGCCCGGTTCACGGTCACGGTGCACTACTACCTGGCGGCGGCGGTGGCGCTGCTGAGCGGCATCCCGGCCGGTGCGTGGATGCTGGTGGACGACGACACCGTCCGGTCGCGGCTGGTGCTGTTCCACGCCCACATCAACCTGCTCGGCTGGGTCACCCTCACCGTGCTCGGCACCGTGCTGACCCTGTGGCCGACCGTGCTGCGCACCCGGATGGCCGACGGTGCCGTCACCGCTGCCCGCACAGCCCTGCCCGCGGCCGTCACCGGCCTGCTGCTGCTCGCGGTCGGGGTCCTCACCTGGTGGCCGGTCCTCGCCGTCGCCGGGCTCGCCGTCACCGCCGCCGCCGTACTGCTCGTGCTGCGCCCGGCGGTGCAGGTCGCCCGCCGTAAACCACCGATGTCGTTCGCGGCCTGGTCGCTGGCCGCCGGCGGCGGGTGGCTGCTCATCGCGCTCGGTACCGACGCCATCTGCCTCGCCACCGCTACCGGCGCGGATGCGGCGGTGGACCGGTTCGGTGCCGTGCTGGTGCCGCTGCTGGCCGGGTTCGCCGCCCAGACCCTGCTCGGCGCGCTGACCCACCTGCTGCCCGTTGCCCTCGGCGGTGGACCGGCCCGCGTCCGCGCCGCCATCGCCGTGCTCGAACGGTATGGCCCGCAGCGGGTCATCACCGCCAACCTCGCCCTCGCCCTGTTCCTGCTGCCCACACCGGCCTATGTACGCATCACCAGCTCGTTGCTGGTGCTCGCCGCGCTGGTGCAGTTCCTGATCCCCGCCACCCGACTCCTCATCGCCAGGAGACGCCCTATGGCCACCTCCGCACCCCCCACCGATGTCGGCCCGCCGTCCAGGCTGCTGTCCGCACCGCCGCCGGTCCGGCTGCTGGGCGCCGTGGCGGCGGGCGTCGCCCTGGTCTTGCTGGCCGTGCTTATCGGTGTCGCCGCCGACCGCATCACCGCGCCGGCCGGACCTACTACGGCGGCCGGGGCGCCCGCGCCGGCGACCGGGCACACCACGACGGTTGCGGTCACCGCCGATGGGATGCGGTTCCACCCCGACCGGATCACGGTCCCGGCCGGGGACCGCCTCGTCATCGAACTCACCAACCGCGACAATCGCCGCCACGACCTAGTCCTCGCCACCGGCGCGAGAACCGGCACCATCGGCCGCGGCGGCACCGCCCGCCTCGACGCCGGCGTCATCGGCGCCGCCATCGAAGGCTGGTGCTCGCTGCCCGGGCACCGGCAGGCCGGCATGACCCTCACCATCAGCACGTCCGACACCGCCGATGCCGCCGCCGAACACGGGCACATCGCCTCGCCACCGAACGTGGCGGCCCCGCGCATCGACCCGATGGCCGACCCCGGCGCCGGGTTCACCGCCCGCGAGGCCACCGCCCCCACCGCCGGCGCCGACCGCATCCACCGGCTCGAATTGCGTGTCCAGGAGGTCGTCCGCGATGTCGCGCCAGGGGTGCGGCAGCGGTTGTGGACATTCAACGGCACCGCCCCCGGCCCTACGTTGCGCGGCAGGATCGGTGACACATTCGAGGTCACCCTGGTCAACGACGGCAGCATCGACCACGGCATCGACTTCCACGCCGGTGCGCTCGCCCCGGACGGCCCGATGCGCCCGATCGACCCCGGGCAGCGGCTTACCTACCGGTTCACCGCCACCAAGGCCGGGATCTGGATGTACCACTGCTCGACCATGCCGATGCTGCTGCACATCGGCAACGGCATGTACGGCGCGGTCATCATCGACCCGCCCGACCTCACCCCTGTCGACCACGAGTACGTCCTCGTGCAGTCCGAGCTCTACCTCGGCCCCGACGGCCAACCCGGCGAACTCACCGCAATACAGGCCGAGCGGCCCGACGCGGTCGTGTTCAACGGCTACGTCGCCCAGTACGTCCACCGGCCCCTCACGGCCGTCGCCGGACACCGGATACGGATCTGGGTACTCGACGCCGGGCCGAACCGACGAAGCGCCTTCCACATCGTCGGCGCCCAGTTCGACACCATCTACCAGGAAGGCCGCTACCAGCTGCGGCCCGGCGACACCGGCGGCGCCCAGATCCTCGACCTCGCCCCAGCCGCGGGTGGATTCGTCGAAACCGTCCCGCCCCAACCGGGCCACTACCCGTTCGTCAGCCACCTCATGGCCGACGCCGCCCGCGGCGCCAACGGCACCATCGACGTCACCGCCCAGTCATGACGACACCCGAGACCGCCACGACCACGCACCGGCCTGCACCGACCCGGCGGCGGACCCTGCGCCGGTACATCCCACCCCAGCACGGCGCCTGGGCCATACTCGCACTGCCCTGGCTCACCGGCGTCCTCACCACCGGCTGGCACTGGCTGCACCTACCACTGCTGCTCGCATGGCTGACCGGATACCTGGCCAGCTACTACCTCCTCCAAGCGGTCAAGACCCGCCGACCCGCCCGGTTCCGCACCCAGATCCTCATCTACGCGGCACCGACCGTCCTCCTCGGCGGGCTCGTCCTCGCGCTGCGCCCGCAACTGCTGTGGTACGCCCCCGCCTACGCCACCCTGCTCGCCGTCAACATCGGCTACGCCGCCCGACGCGACGAACGAGCCCTCCCCAACGACCTCGCCTCCGTCACCCTAAGCTGCCTCATGATCTTCGTCTGCGCCACCGCCGCCCAAACCACACCCGCAGCGACGATCGCGCCATTCCTTGCAGTGACCGCCTACCTCACCGGCACCGTCCTCTACGTCAAGACCATGATCCGCGAACGTGGCAACGCCACCTACTACCGCATCTCCGTCGCCTACCACCTCGCCATCACCGCCGTCACGGCCGGCCTCCGCATACCAGTCGCGATCCTGTTCCTGTTGTTATTGGCACGTGCCGTCGCGTTGCCGCTGCGGCCGATGACCCCGAAACAGGTCGGCCTCGGCGAAGTCGCCAACTCGGTGCTTCTTCTGGCCACCGTCACCCTCACCACATGAGCCCGCGAGCCCACGCGAGCACCCACGCCGGCGGCAGCAGGATCAGCACCGTGACGCCCTGGCCCACGGCCAGGGGCGGGTCGACTCTGGATATGTGTTCGTCCGTGGCGACGGGTTGCCGATCAACCCGAACGACGCCACCACCCGCTTCCGCAAAACTCGTCCACCGCGCCGGACCGCCGCCAGTGCGGCTGCACGACCTGCGCCGCGGCGCCGCGTCTCTCGCGCACGAGGCCAGAGCGGACCTGAAAGCGCTGCAGGGCCTGCTCGGGCACTCCAGCATCGTCGTTGCCGCCGACACCTACACCAGCGTCCTACCCCAGACCCAGCGCCGCTGCGCCGACGACACCGCCCGACTCGTCTACGTCGGCGCGCCCGCAAGAGAATCAAGGCCAAGGCCCGCAAGGGCCGACCTGACCGCCACCGCGAAACAGGCGCTCCCGCCACCATCGCGCCCGATTCGGAGACGAAGTTCCAGGTCAAGAGTGGATGGCGCGGCATGAAGGCTGGGCAGCTCTCGGCATCCACGGCCATAATTGGCCGCAAGCAGCCGATGTGTACTCATGTGATCAAGTCAGGCTTAACGCTCGGTAACTGATCAGAGGACGTCCTGGCGGTTGTCGTCGCTGCGCATGCTTCGGATCCAAGGTCGGTCACGGCGGCGCTGGTTGCCTGCACAACACTTGCGGTGCGCGGGCTGCGGTGCCGTATCGTGGCGACGACGTGCGCGCTTGCTCACCGGATCTGTCTGACCTTGCCGAAATCAGACCCGCTCGAAGCCGCGTCGCATAATGGCGATGTGGAGGCAGATCGGGGATCTTCAACAGACGGAGCTGACCTGGTGCTGTTCACCTCTCAGCCACGTGGGGCCGGCAACGCTGCCACTGCAGGAATGCTGCTCGTCATCCTCGGCGGAGCGGGCTGGGGCACATGGCGCCTCATTGACGTGTCCGGACCGGCCAGATGGTTCGGTTGGCTCATGCTCGGCCTGCTCAGTCTCGTACTGCTTCGGGCACTGAACAGGCACCTCGAGCAGGTCGGTATATGGCTGCGGTGGCGCGGCCGGCCACTGCCTGCCATGCGCTTGACCGCATCCGGTCTCGACTACAGCCCCGCATACACTGGCGAGTTCGAGTTTCACGTTCCATGGGGGCCGCCGATGAGGTGTGCTTACCGGCGAGGCCCTGACAACCGCGGCTTCTTCTGGTGCCTGTACGCGTCGGTGATCGATGGTCCCGGCTCGTTACCGGCGTCCATACCAAGGACGTGGCCCCTTGCCGAGCGCTCGCTCAGAAGCGAGTGGCGAGACCTCGTTCGCACCTTCGACGTGGATGAGCGGTCACCCGTACAGGCCGCCGCTGTGACCCACCTAGTCATGTACGGCACGCCCATCGCCATCAACCCGTACCTGGTTACGGGCGATCCGTTCGACGCAGCTGACCGACGCCTGCGTGAACGCACCAACGGCCGGTGCACACTGCAACCGCCACAGCACCCCATCGGGCCGACCACGCGGCCGGATATCTGGTAGCGCCTGCACTCACGCAACCATCGACAGGGCCGTCCGCGCCCAGCTCGCCGGAGGAGGTCCCTGGGCCCCTGTCTAGGCAGGCCACAGCTTCGGCTGGATCGACGCGAACGAGCGCGAAGGTGGACACGACTAGGCCAGTGCACGCATCCGCCAGGACGTCGTGCTCCTTCGCGGTGAGCTACGGCAACCGGACAGCGACGCCTCGACCGAATGCTGTGCGCAGTTCCGCGTGATAGCTGGCGACCATGTGGGAGACCGAGTCATCGTGGGCGATCGGGGCGGTAGCGGGTTTGACGAGCAGACAGCCGCTGAGGCCGGTAGCGTGCCCCGGTTCAGCAGAGCGGCCGCAAGCCGGTCAGGTAGTCGTCGAGCGCTGTCGGTGCGACCTCCTCCACAGTGAGTGGGGCGAGTCGCGGGCGGATCACCTCGTCGAGACGGCTGTCGACAGCCGCTCCGAACAGCCCGCGTTTGGAACCGAACGCGTGGTAGACGCTCGATCGGCCCAGCCCGTTGCTCGCTCCAGCTCAGGCAGCGCGGCGCCTTCGAATCCCTGCTCCCAGAACACAGCACGAGCCGCACGTACGGCTTCTGCCGTGTCGAACGTCTGCGTGCGGCTCATTCGAAGCACCCTCTCTTTGTGTATCGCTCGACCCACTATATATTGAACCGAGCGATACATTATTGCTCGGTTCTCGCTCCCTCGCCGAAAGGACAGCTCCATGGTCATCGCAGGCCTCGTGCTCGCCGGGCTTGCAGCTCTCGTGCACGTCTACATCTTCTACATGGAGTCGATCGTGTGGACGAGCGAACGTGCGCGTCGAACCTTCGGCACCGGCTCGGTCGAGGAGGCCGCCGCGCAGAAGGCGCTCGCGTTCAACCAGGGCTTCTACAACCTATTCCTGGCGATCGCGGTTCTTCTGGGCATCGTGATCTTCCCAACCGGAGGCGCTGCGATCGGCGCGACTCTCGTCTTCACCGGTACGGGGTCGATGGTCGCCGCAAGCCTCGTCTTGTTGCTGTCGAGCCCCGACAAGGCCGGCGCCGCTCTCAAACAGGGCGTGATCCCCGCGCTCGCCGTGATCGCGCTGGCCATCGGCCTCGCTCTCTAGCTACTTCACCTGAAACAAGCATCTATGATCCGATGGGCCGGATCACCTCGGAGAGGATCAGTACCGATACCGCGTCACGTCCGGTCGGCTGGTGGAAACTCGACGATGCAAGCCGGGGCAGGTGTTCTGGGCGGGTCACTCGTCGGCCCCACAGCACCACGCGACCGGCTACGACGGCGTTTCCCTGGGCGGGGGTCGGCACCTTCAGCACCGGGATGCTGGACGCGTCCAACGTCTTGAACACCACCCAGTCCTATTCGGTGTCGGCTTGGGTCAAGGCCAACAGCCTGACCGGATACCAGACCGCCGTGGGCCAGGGCAGCACGAGCATCGTCGACCAGCGTGGTCTCACCACCGAACAGGTCGGCTCGAACGGCAACACCACCTCGCACGTGTACGACGAGGACGGCAACCCCACAAAGAGCCTCGCCCCGAGCGCGACGACGGAGATCTTCGGCGGGACGCCGGTGTCGACGCAGCCCACGACGGTCATCGGGTACAACGCGTCGGCGAGGCCGTCGAGCAGCAGGACCCGCTCTGCAACGTGACCCAGGCCCGCATGGACGGGAACGGATGGCCCTAGAAGACGATCCTGCCGTCCTACACACCGCCCGGCGGGCCGCCGATCGTTGACGCGAGCAGCACCACTGTGTACGACAAGCTCGGCCGGGTCCCGTCAACGACGAACCCGCTGGGCAAGACGACCGCGTACGAATACGACATCCTCGGCAACGTCACCAAGGTCCCCGGCCCAACCGGCAAGATCACGACGGCGAAGTACCACGCCGTCGGTGACCTCGTCGAGACCGCCGACCCGACGGGCGCGAAGACCAAACGCCACGTACGACTACCTCGGCCAGAAGCTGACAAGCACGCAGATCGTGCAGCAGCCACGACGGTGTCGAACACGACGACGTACGACCACGGCACCGGCGTGTGCGGCACCCAGCCTGCGGCGTGCCCGCGGCTGCGGAAGGTCACCTCGCCCGGTGAAGTGATCACCGAGGCGACGTACAACAGCGTCGGTGAACGGAGGGGATGCCGAGCTTGTCGGCCAGACCAGCGTTCGCGATGTCGTTCGGCCGGTAGACCCCGACGGTCATCGTGACACCGTCCAGGCCGAGCACGGGTTTGGTGTCATCCAAGACGAGCTGACCACCGGGGCGCGCATGCGGCCGGAGCCGGCCTTCACGTCAAGGCGGCGGGTGGACTGGTCACGCAGCAGGTTGATGAGCTGGACGTTGCGGTCGTCGGACATCGCGACAGTCGGCGCGGACACGAGCGGACTCCTCGAAGACGCGGGGAATTCGGTGCGCTGCGCAGCCCGCACACGGCGGTGCGGCTGGTGCCGGAGGTGCCCGCCACGAAGCGGGCTAAGCGGCGGCTCCCGGCCTCCCCGGTGGGGGCCGGCAACGAGGACCGCCGCCCACCATGAGCGCAGCTGACGTCACAGCCGATGCGTCGGGCCGGAACCAGGTGCCAAGAAGCTCATTGGCCGCCAGGCCAGCGAGCCCGCGGCGTCCCGGCCCGAGCAGGGCTTGACGACGGCCAGCCGGGCGGGAGCGTGAGTCCTCGAACGAGCCCCGCAGGGCGAGTACCCTGCCGCCGTCAGCCGTGGGACGTCAGGCGAGTAGCCATCCGAGCGCGTATGAGGCTGCGGTTGTAGGCCCGGAGGCGGCCGAAACCGGCTGTTCCCGGCGTGGGTGCAGGTCGTCTCCTGAGCCGTCGGCCATGACCGCCAGCCGGTCGCGAATGCTCGTGTCGCTGCGGCAGGATCGCGGATGCACGGGCTGTTAGCCGCACGGAGAGCCATTCCTGGTCCGTTCGGCTGCGAGTAACGTACGTTGTGCTCGGTGCTGCGGCGGCGGTGAAGCCCGCCGAAGTCGGGCATGTGCGTCGCTACCACGATCACTTGGTGTGTATGCGGCGGCCGCATTGCGGCCGCTGTGGTGGCCAGGTCGGCGCCGACGAGCAGCAGCGTGATCTCGGCGTCGCCCTGCTGGACGGGGACTGGATCGCCGTACTCCGCGGTGAACGCCCCGGCCGGATTGCACCGCGGTGGACCGCGCCGCGGATCGTGTCGTCCGCGGTGAGCAGCACCACCGCGGCCCGCGCCGCGGCGGTCGGCCGCTGACCGGTGGGTGTCTTCGCGCTAATCGCTCACGGCCGTGCCCCGATCCCGTCAGCACCGCTGTCAGCCGGCCGCCGGCCCGGGGCCGCGGTGGAGTCACGCCCGCCGATACTGTCCGGTTTGCAGCCGGCCTGCCGTCGTGTCCTCGGTCTGCTCCGGCGTTGGCGGACAGACCGGAACGAGGTCGGCGGGGCCGACCTCCGACTGGATCGCCGCGATGACCACCATTGTGATCAGGTTCTGCGGATCGACGGCGGCGGCCTGCGGCCAGGGCGAGGGTGCCTTCGCCGCGCATCCAGCAGCACCAGGCGGCCAGCGTGGCCGGGGCGGCGACGTACGGCTCAGGGACGCTGCGGGTGAGGTCCAGGCGCAGGTTGTACTGCCATATGTGGTCGCTGGTCTGCAGGGCGTCGGCACCGGACTTCGGGTGGCTGCGCCACCGCGGCGCCCACTCCGCCTGCAACGGGCACGTTATTGCGAATTTCTGGTAACGATGTGCTTGCGCGGCGACAGGGTGCCGCTCCGGCTCATGGTTAGAGTCGCGGCCATGAGCGTTGACGTCGAGGTTGTGCGGGAAGCGAGTGACGAGATTCTGAAGGCGTTCGGGCGGTTGCTTCCGCAGCTGTCGCGGTCCGCCGAACCACTTGATGTCGAGGCGTTGCGGGCGCTGGTGACGTGGCCGGGCAATCGGCAGTTGATCGCCAGGGTGGACGGCGAGATTGTTGGTGCGTTGACGCTGGTGATGTTTCCGATCCCGACAGGGCTACGGGCGTGGATCGAGGATGTTGTCGTTGATGGGGCGGCGCGGGGCCATGGCGTGGGTTCGGCCTTGACGCTGGAGGCCGTCCGCCTGGCCCGGGCCGAGGGGGCCCGGACCGTTGACCTGACGTCGCGGCCGTCGCGGGTGCCGGCGAACCGGTTGTATGAGCGGCTGGGTTTCCAGCTGCGCGACTCGAAGGTGTACCGGCTCGACGGGGAGCTCTGATTGCGGCGATGCAGGGGTCACGGCGCCTCCGGCGGCCGCCGGCGAACGTCGGTAGGCGCGATGAACGTGGTGGTCCCGAGTTCCTGCGGTGTGGGGCCAGCGGGAGTCGGGGTGTTCGCGAGCCGTTGCGCGAGTGCGGCCACGGCTGCGCGGTCGCCCTCGAGGGCGACGCGCTCTTCGTCGGTGAGGTCGAGTTGCTCAAGCATTCGATCGATCCCGTCTTTGACGGCCAGGAGCTGGCCGGCGTTGGACTGTTTGGTCAGGTAGAAGCTGCACTTGGCGCAGGCGAGTCGGTGTCGGCGCTTGGCGAAGAAGTCGTAGCTGCAGTAGCCGTCGCCGAGGTCGTCGTACTTCCACGGCTGTTCGCCACCGGCGGTGGTGCCGGTGAGGATGGACTCGCGGTCGATGAGGACCTGAATGGTGCGGACATTGCGGGTGAAGTAGTCGGCCTTGCGGTAGGCGGCGCTGAGGGTGCGCTGCGGGATCTCGCCGTAGTAGCGGGTGCTGGCAGCGTGTTTGTGGCCGAGCCATTGCTGCAGGTCGGTGAGCGTGAGCGGCTCGCGGGCGTTGAGCAGTTGGGTGGCGATGGTGGCGCGGGCCCGGTGGCTGGTGAGTGCGCCGCGGGAGTCGGATTCGGGGATGTTGGCCTTGCTGCAGAGCGCCGGGATGATCCGGTGTCGTTGACAGTTGAAGTAGGCCTTGCCGATCAGCTGGCCGCGCCAGGTGAACAGGTGCTGACGTGGTTGACGTGTCTTGCGGTCGGGCAGGTTCGGTTAGGTTGGGCGGACCAGCTTCCAGGCGTCGATGAGCTGCCCGACGACTGGGTCGACCGGTTTGGTGGAGGGGTCGGCGGTCTTGTTCGCGGGAATCCGTAGCAGGCAGCTGGTGAATTGTTCGCCTGTGTCCGGGCCGGTGCCGGTGTCCCAGATGATGCAGTCGAGCTCGAGGTGGTGGATCTCGTCGATGCGGCAGCCGGCGAACAGCCAGACGCCGACCAGGGCGCGCAGCATCTCGATCGGGTAGTAGGTGCTGAGCTGGCCTTTGGCCTTCGAGGCTGGGCTGCCGTAGGGCTTGAGGTCCTCGCTGTTGAGGGTGAGCCCGGCGACCATGAGCTTGGCCCATGATGCGTCGTCGATGATCCACGGGTTGGGTTTCATCTGAGCGCGCAGCGAGATGGGGAGGGTAAGCACCCGGCGGGGCCCGAGCTTCGCCTCGATCCACTCGAAGTCGATCAGGTTGCAGAAGAAGCCGCGGATGCTGTCGATGCGGTTGGCCATCTCGGACGCCGCGAGCGGGCGGCCGTAGCTGGTCCTGTTGTGGTTGTGGCCGGCCCAGTCGCCGCAGTTGGCGTGCATCGTGTCGGCGACGTACTCCGCGGCGATGTCTCTGGTCCACAGGTCCGGGCTGACGGCCTCCGGATGTTTCTCGGCGGTCCATCGGCCGGCGATGCAGATCGTGGAGAACATGACCTTGGCGGTGCTGGACTCCTGACGGGCCAGCTTGCGCCAGCGCTGCGCCCAGTCCAGCCACGGGCCGGGAACGTCGGCGAGCGTGCCGGCGCGGTTGCCGCGGCGGTGCTCGTTGTTGTTCAACGGCCGCGAAATGATCCGCCGCTCGGCCAGCACCCGGGACACCTTCGCCAGACCCAGCCGCCGGGCGGACCGGGTCGGGTGGTCGGACAGCACCGCGAACACCGCTTCCTCGGTGGTAGAGACGCCCGAACATGCGCAGGTTGCTGCGGCCGGTGAGCTTCGGGCTCGTCGGTACCGAGGTTGAGCAGCCGGAATCCGTCGTACTCGTCCGCGATCGCCCGTGCTTGCCACAGGTCGGGTACGGATTCGTCCACGATGCCGAGCGTTCGATCAACGTGTTGTCGAAGACCGCACAGCTCGTATGAGGCCGATGTATGAACGTGTATCCCAGGTTGGTGCACCGGGTAGGGTGAGCTCTATGGCATGGCGCGTGTTCGGCCGGAAGCGCACCGTCGCGGCGGGGGCATCGGTAGCTGTTCGGGCAGAGGATCAACTGCGCCGACGCATCCAGCGATGCGTCGACACCGAAGACGCGAGCCAGGCGCTCGGCACCGCGGCCCTGGCCGAGGTCTCTGCAGTACTCGACGATGTCGCCGCCGCCGCCGTCGGAGACGGATCCTCCTTGGACGCCCGAGCGATCAATGACGTCGCGCTGCTGCACCGTCTGCGAGTCATCGGCCTGCACGGATCATTCGAGGACCGCCACGCTTGCGGCGCCGCGCAGGTCCTAGCCCACGCTATCGAACCTGCCGCAGTACCTCCCGACGTCCGCGATGAGGTTGCTGAAGCCGTGTCGCATGGCGCACCGACGGATCTGCCGACCGCGGTGTTGCGGGTGCTGCAGGGCAACGCCTCGGCGGTCCGCGCCGCGTGGCGCCGTCAACCAGATCCGCAGCTCGCCGATCTGCTCGTACATGCCTTCCAGCGCCTGATCGAGATGTCCGACCCCATCAGCCCGGCACACCCGACCCGGCTCCTCGATCTCGCCGCCACTCTCAGCGGCCGGTACGACTACCTCAGACCCGGCGGTGACCTCGCCGACCTCGACGAGGCTATCCGCATCACCGACGAGGTCATCGCGGCAAGCACCGACGACGCCGCCCTGCTCATCCGGGCGCACAAGCTGCGAGGCCCGATGCTCGCCGACCGGGACGAAACCAACCCAGGATCGACTGACCTCGCCGAGGCCGTGGTGTCGTTCCGTGCCCTCGTCGACCTGACCGACCCTGCCGATCCCCAGCACGCCGACCTTGTCCGTCGCCTCTCGCACGCGCAAGTCCTGCTCAGCGAGCTCAGCTAGGGAAACGCCACCGCCCGCTGCGCTCGGCCGTGATGCCGGCCGGCCGGCGTCTCAGAGTGCATCGACCACATGCGGCTGTTCGCTGCCTTGGCCGAGGCACCCCACCATGGCGGGCTGTGACGGATGCAGGCGCCAACATGAGATCGTCCGGCCGGTCTGTGGTGTGACCGCACCGGGCGAAGCGCTCGGTGCTGGTGGCGCTGCGGACGGGCACGCGCGGGCGCCGGAAGGCCGCGGTTCTGGAGCCGGCGCCACGCTGCTGCATCAGCCCAGAATCTGCCCGGAGTCCACCTTGGCGCGTCCCACGGCCTGCAAGCCCCCGCGTCGAGCGAACCTGCCCGGCTCACCTGGCGTCGCTGTGGTCCATGCGCCGCCACCTGAATCGTGGGTCGAGGCGCGGCGACGTCTCGTCGTCGTACCCCACGTGGAGTTCTGGTCAGCGTCGACACCACCCTTCCGAATCCGGACGTCCCACCGCTGCCCATCCGTGTCGCAGCCAAGTGTCGAGCCGGTCGAGCCGCCGCCAGGCGCCGTTCCACCAGTGCTCCACCGTCCGTATCTCGCCCACGGGCGACACCATAGTCGAATGCATGTGCTGCTCCTCGGCTTGTGTGGGCGATTTTCGGCCTGTATGACCGAGATGGCGGAGGGCCGCGCGCTGCGTTGGTGTCTGGTTTACTGCCGGTATGGATAGATCCAGGCTGCTGCACTGCCTTGACGCCGAAGTCGCCCAACTTCGCGCCGCGGCTGCACGTGATCTGACTGCACCGGTCCCCACTTGTCCTGAGTGGACGGTCGAGGAGCTGGTCCGTCATGTTGCGAACTTCTATCTTAATGTCGTGGTGCGGCGCTTGCACATGCCCGAGGATGTTCCAAGGGTGGAGTTGGCTCCAGACGCACTGGCGGCCCTCGACCGCGGCTACAACGCGGCGGTACAGGACCTGGCCGGGCGCCAGCCCGACGAGCATGTGGGACAGATGCCGCATGAGACCGTGTACTACTGGACCCGGCGAACGACACACGAGACGGCCATCCACCGCGTGGACGCTGAACTGGCAGTGGCCAGCCCGGTCGGTCCGATGCCCTACGATCTAGCGATCGATGGGATCGACGAGATGCTGACGGGCTTTCTCAGCGAACTTACCCGGCGGTTTCCTGAGGAGTTCGCCGCTCACCTGAACGATTGGGGCGGCAACGTGGTGGCCGTGTCAGCCAGAGACACCGCCTGGTGGATAACTGTGCGACCCGACGGCGTCGACGTCGCCCGGGGCGATCCTGGGCAGGTCCCCAACCAGGCCACCCGGGCACGTGTTCAGGGCGAGCCAGCTGCACTGTTGTACTGGCTCTACAACCGGGCCGGCAACGACCAGGTGGTCACAAGCGGCGACGGTCAATTGGTCGCACAGCTCAAGCGGCTACTGACGGCCGTCACCAACACCGTCTGACGCGTGTTGGCGTGAAGAGACTCGTGGGGGCACGGGAAGTGAGTGGCCGGCTACCAGCTGTTTTGGGTGGACAGGCTACGGATGCTGTTCGGTGGGCAGGGGCGATGGTGATGCCACCGAGACGCGGGTAAGTCATCGACATGAATGAGTCGACGTCGCGGATGCCGAAGCCGCGGCGTTGGATGAGCCGGATGCGGGCGTTGATGCCTTCCAGCCGGGAGCTGGACAGGCCGAGCCGGATTGCGGCGATGATGGCGTCGAAGTGTTTGCGGATACGGCGGACCAGGCTCTTGAACGCCTTGATCCGGCTGGGCAGTGCGGCAGTGCACCAGGACTTGAGATAGGCGGCGGCGTCGTCGGGATGGACGCTGCGGTAGAGCTCGCGCAGGCGTTCCTTGAGTTCCCAGGTGCGCCAGAGCTTGTAGCGGTGGCGGCGTAGCGCGTTGACGATGTCCTCGTGCTGCTGGTCGAGGCGTTCCCAGCCGGCGCGGAGCGCGTAGCGGGTGCGTCGCCAGTCGCGGCGGTTGGGCAGCCCAGGGGCGAGCGGGATCCGCGGCGCCTCGGCCCGGTAGACGGAGTCGAGGACCTCGTTGGTCCACTTCAACACGTGAAAGGGATCGAGGCAGACGATGGCCTGCGGGATCCGGTCGCGGGCCACCGTCATGTAGATGCTGGATCCGTCCAGACTGATCGCCTCCACTTGGCTGGCGCGGGCCGGGTCGAGGGCGTCGAACAACGCTTCGAAGGCCGGCTTTGTTGCGGTCCTTGCCGACCCACACCACACGGCCGGAGTCGTGGTCGGCCACGGTCGTCAAATACCGGTGGCCGCGCTTGTACGACACCTCGTCCACCCCGATGCGTAGCAGCCCGTCCAGCCGGGTGTCGTCGATGTGCTCGACCACGACCCGGTCGACGATGGGGTCGAGGGCCTCCCACGTGCAGCGCAGCAGCCGGGCCACGCTGGTCTTGTCCATCCGCTGCGCCAACCGGGCCGCCACGTCCTCGAAGTCGCGGGTGTGCCGCGCACCCGGCCTGGCCCACGCACCTGCTCGGTGCGACACCCGCCCACACGCCGGGCAGTCGATGCGGTGCACCCTCGGCTTCCAGGAACACCTTGCAGGCCCCGAAGTCCAGGTGCCGCCACCGGCGCCGCGAGCTGTCGTAGTGCGATCGGGTCTGCCGCCCGCACGGGCAGAGCAGGCGGCGACGCCGACGGCGTAGCCCGATGATCAGGCCCTGGTCGGCGAACGACACGGTGACCACCGACGCGCCGGGCAGGTCGAGGATGCGGTTGAATGCCGTAGTGACGCGCACGTGCGTCTCCTCGCGGTGGATGGTTTAGGCAACCGCCCAACCTAGAGGTACCCGCACGTGCCCGTCGTTCATGGCACGCGCCGATCACCCGGGCCCCTTGCGTAGCCGGCCAAGAAGGCCTCAACTCGGCTCAAAATGACCCACGCAGACCCGAGGGGTCGCACGCATGTACGACGCGTAGGTGAACGGCGATGCAGGCTGTACCTGGTCGCGTTTTGCAGTTGGTGTAGATCGACTGGGTGTTTGCATCGTGTATCGCCGATATGACGTACTGTTGCGTCGATGCGTGAGAATGCGTCGATGTCCACGGCCGGCCCGGTGACCGTGGCGGTCGACATCGGCTCGTCCCGGGTCAAAGCCGCCGTCGCCGGCACCGACGGCGTGGTACGGGTGGTGCAGTTCGGCGAGCACCCGTGGATGGATACCGGCACGGCCGTTGACCAGGACGGCACCATCGCAACCGGGCAGGCGGCGACCCGCCGGATGAGGGATCGGCCGGAGGGTTGGGTCGGTGATCCGCTGGGCCGATTGATGCAGGGCCCGTTCGATGTGGCTGGTGTCTGTATCGACCCGGCCGATCTGGTCGCGGCAGTGTTGCGGACGGTCCTGACTACCGCGTCGAGCCAATACGGCAAGGCTGATGCGGTGCGTGTCGTGGTGCCGGTTGCGTGGGGGCCCCGGCGGCGGACCGCGCTGCGCGGGGTGCTGCACCGCGCGGGCGTGGGCGACGCCGAGCTGCTCGACGCACCGACCGCCCTGGGCTGGCACCTGCTCGCCGGCGGCGTCGAACCTCCCGCCGGCAGCCACGTGCTGGTCTGCGACTTCGGCGCCGGATTCACCGCCTCGGTGCTGGCCCGCACCACGGACGGATTCCAGGAGCTGGCCACCATCTCCGACCCCGCCGCCGGCGGCGCCGCCGTCGACGTGGTCATCGCAGCGCTGCTGGTCACCCTGCCCAGCACGGCCGCTCCGACGCCGTCCCGGCTTCCGGTCCTCGCCACCGAAACGGACCAAGACGCGACGCGGACGATCACCGAGTACGCCGTCCGGGCCCGGCAAGCGAAGGAGGCGTTGTCCACCACGTCGAGCGTCGTCATCTACGCCCCGGCCGGCGCGGTCGTCCTCGACGTGACCCACCTTGGTCAGGCGACCGGGCCGGTGCTCACCCGGGCGGTCGCCGTGGCCCGGCAGGCCGTCGACGCCGCCGACCTGCAGACCAGCCAGCTCAGTCTCGTGCTGTGCGTCGGGGGTGGCGCCCGGATGCCGGTCATCGCCGACGCGCTCACCGAAGCGTTCGGGACACGTCCGGTGATGGTGGCCCGAGCGGACACCGCCTACGCCGTCGGCGCCGCCCAGGCCCCAGCCGCAGCCCCCGCAGCCGCCCCCGCCGGATCGAACACATCAGCCCGCAGCGTCCGCGACGGTGTCGGCAGCGTCCTGGCGACCGCCGTATCGGTTGGGCTGTACGCACAGTTCATCGCCGGCACGCAACGCTACGGACCGCGGCAGTCGATCACACCCGGCACACTGCTGGCCCACTGGGGCGGCCTCGCCTCCGCCGCAGTCCTCGCGGTCGTCGCCGCGGCCGCCGGCGCCGCCTGGCTGCACACCGCCACCGACCCGACCGTCGAGCCGCGGACCAGCGAACGACGATACGGGGCGCTGCTGATGATGGCAGCGCTCATCGGCCTGGCGGTGCCGGCCGGCTACGCGATCGTCGCCGCAAGCTACTTCGACGTCCCGGTCGAGCCGCTGCTGCGCTGGTCGATGCTGCCCGCGCTGCCACTGGCCGCAGTGTCCGCCGTCGCCGGGATCGTCGTGCTGCGCCATCCCCATCCACCGGCCGCACCGACGGCGGGTGGGGCCGGCCGAGCCACCGCCGACGGCCAGCGAGCGATGTCGTGGCGGGACCGGCTGCGGCTGCCGGCCGCGTCGGTCGCGCTCATCGCCGTGGGGGTGCTGCTGATCGGCTACGACGTCAGCGGCTCACCCACCGCCCTCAACCTGCTGTGGTGGCTGGCCGGTCAGTGGATGCCGGGGCCAACGATGCACATCATCAGCCCGCTCGGCCGGGTCGGCGCCGCCTGCATCGGCGCCGCCATTGCCGTCCTGCTCGTGCGCCGCCTCCAGCACCGGCTGCTCCTCGGGGCACTGTTCGGCGGGGTCGCGGCCCTCGGCCTCGCCTGGCGCACCACCGGGGTCCTCGCCGTCGCCTGGGCCAGCGTGATCGCCGTCTGGTGGTTGTGGCGTGCGCTCAGCCCGTTCGCCTGGGCAGCGCTGCGCGCAGAGCCGGCCGCCAACCCGCCATTCGCGCCGCCCGGGCCACCGCCACCCGCCGACGGCCGGGAGCCGGGCACCGTCCGCGACTCATGGCAGACGCACCGATGACGACACCACACCGGCCGGGCTGCCCGGTACAGGCGTCACGATGATTAGGCGTCTGGTGCGAGCACTCTGGGCGGCCGGCTGGATGCTCGCGGCACTCGTCGCCCTGCTGTGGCTGCTGCTGACGCTGACCCAGCAACTGCTCGCGAGTGACATCGACGTCGCCGCGGTAGTCGACCAGCCGCTCAACGCTGTCACCGCGATCGCCGCCGTCACCGCGACCGGCTGGCTGCTGTTGATCTGGCTGCTGGTCACGGTCATCCGCGGCGGCGTCGCCGAAGTCCGTCGGCTGCGCCACCGCACCGGCGTCCACCCACAAGGCCACGCGTCCTGGCTGCCGGTCCCGCTACACGCCGCCGTCACCAGCATCGCCGGTGCCACGGTCCTGCTCGTCGATGCTCTCAACAGCACCGCCGCGGCCCCCGGCCCGCTTCCGCCACCCGCCGGCACGGCGCCGGGACCGGTCGCCGTCCCAGCACTACCGGCAGCCGCGACGACGGCGACGCCCCCGAAGCCGGCCGCCCAGCCCCCGCCAGCCCCGCTGGGGCAGGTCGGTGCCGCACCGCCATCCGGACGTGCAGCCGCGCCCGTAGATCACCGCAACGACCCCGCCGATCAGGACCGGGGCGAAGCCGGCGGTGGCTGGCTGCCGGCGCCGACCCGCGATGCTATCGCCGCCGCCACCGGATCGCTGTGGCTGCGGCGGCGCAGCCGCTACCAGCCCCAAACCCCCCGCCGAGCCAACCGTCGCGACGCCGACCCACCGCCCGTCCTTCACCTGCCAAACCTCGACCCGGACACGCCCAGCGACGTCCCGCCGGAATTCGACGAAACCGACCATGCGGCGTCCGTTCCAGCGCCGTGCGTTCCACCGTCTTACCGCCACGGCTCGCCAGTCATCGGTGTTGCGGACCAGCACTGGCTGCACCTGACCGACCTTCCACCAGCCGGGCTCGGACTCATCGGACCGGGCGCAGGTGACGCGCTACGCGGGCTGCTCATCACCATCCTGGCCGCGCACGCCACCCGCGACGCCAGCCCACCCGTCATCATGACCGCGACCGACGCGCGCACGCTCCTCGGCGTCGACCCCACCGGCCTGCCCGGCCTGCGCCTCGTGCCCGCCGACAGAGACCTGCCACCAACGTCATCGGCCGGCGACCCTCGAGGCCACACGCCCGGCCAGCCGAACCAAACGATCACGTACCCGCATCCGGCCCTTGCCATCCAACCGGCGCCCTCGAGCCAACCCCACGACAGAGACCCACACCCGACGGTGGTGTTCCACGGACAACACCCGCCAGCCACCACCTGGCACGTCGCCGCCACCGGACACACCACGCCAGCCGACAGCGACCAGACCGCCCCAACCCGCACCACGCAGCAGCCGCCGACCGTACGGCTCGCCACGCTGAACCCCGCAGCCGCGGCAGCACTCGCCACCCTGCTACGCGAAACCCCGAAAACCCGGCAACCGTCCACCGATCCGGGCATCGACCGGCCCACCACATCCCAACCCCGGCACTCGGGGCCACCGCCGGCATTCGCCACGAACGGAGCCCACCCCGGACCATCACCGGCCCACCCACCGTCGCCCGCACCGCCGAACGCACCGCTCATCACCTCCGGACCCCGCCGTCTGCAGATCCACGTCCTCGGCACGGTCCAGGTACGGTGCCCCCGGCCCGACGGCGACGCCAGCCCCGTCCACATCCGCCGCACCGGCAGCGTCGAACTGCTCGCCTACCTCGCCGTTCAACGCCGCATGACCACCGCCGGGACGCTCAAACACGACCTGCTGCCAGGCATCGGCGACAGCATCGCCCGCCGCCGCCTGGCCACCAACATGTCCGAACTCCGCAGCACCCTGCGCACGGCCACCGGCCAGGACGTCCTGCGCCGCGAACCGGACCCGACCGGTGGCCGATACTGGCTCGACCCCGACCGTGTCCACGTCGACCTCTGGCACTGCCAGGACCTCCTCGACACGGCCGACACCACCCCCGACCCGAACCATCGCCACCGGCTGCTGCACGAAGCGGCCGACCTCGACGGCGGCGAGCTCTGCCATCCCCTCACCGGCCACTGGCTCGATGCCGCCCGCGACACCATGAGCCGGCATTGGATCGACCTCTACACCCACCTCGCCGACCTCGAACCCGACCACCGGGCAGCCATCGGCCTCCTCCGCCGGGCGCTGCGCATCGCCCCACACAACGAGAACCTCTACCGGGCCGCGATGCGCCGCTACGCCGCCGCCGGCGACGACCTCAGCATCCATCGGCTCTACGCCACCGCCACCGAGTGCCTCGCCGAACTGCACACCACACCCGACTCGGCAACCCGACAGCTCTACGAGACGCTCACCATGCATGACGCCACCCACCAGAGCGTCGGCACGCTCGAACGGCGAACCCGATGACCTCCCCATCCCAGCAACCTGCCGTCCTTGTGCCGTACGACGCCGCCGGCTACCCGATGCTGCCCGCCACCGAAGCCCCCGCGTACGTCATCCGCATCACCAGGCCGGCCACCACCCCTCCTCCCGCAGCACCGCACGGCAAACACCGCACACGCACCGTCCTCGCACTCGTGCTCGTCGCGCTGCTGGTCACCGCCGCCGCGGCCCGATGCGCCGGCGCCGGCCCCACCGAATCACCGGATGCCATCGTCCGTGGCTTCTTCGCCGCCCTCACCGCCCGCGACGGCGACCAGCTCACCACGTACGTCGCGTGCCGCGGCAACCCGCTGTGCACTGGCAGCGGCCTCACCGCCGGCTACCAGCCCCCGAGCGACCCCCGGGTCCTGCCGACACCGCCCGGAACCACCGAGCGCGACAAGAACCGCCGAACCATCACCGTGCAGTACACCGTCGGCGGCACTACCTCGACCGAATCCATCCAGATGCTGCGGACCCGCCGAGGGTTGCTCGGGCACGCCTGGGCCATCGCCGCACCACCGGGCACCGAACTCGACCTGCGCAGCAACGCCCACCCCAGACTCCGCCTCGCCGGCATCGACGTCGCCGCCCGCCCGATCGGCGACCACGACACCGCCACTACCCTGATCGGGGGACCACTCGACGCCCGTCCGGGTCCGCAACCGGCGACCTTCTGGGCCCCACCCGGCCTGTACACCATCACCGCACCAGGCGACCAACTCTATGCACCACTCGAAACCGCTCTCGCTGTCGCCGGCGGCACCGACGGCCCGACCACCACCACGTTCACACCGACCATCCGACCCGACGTCCTCGCCCAGACCGAACGGCAGATCCGCGACGTCATCAACACCTGCGCCGACCAGCGAACCCTCAAACCGGACCTCAACCCCGCACCGGCTACCCCCAACATCTGCCCATTCCACGCCGACACCGCATATGCGATCACCGACACACCAACATGGGCAGTCGACAACTACCCCCGGATTGCCTTGGACGTCACGGACAGCGATCTCGTCGCCGTCCGCACCCTCGAACCTGGGATCGCCACCGTCACCTACCGCTGGACGACTGACATCGTCGAACCTCGCCGCTGGAACACCGCCACCAACACCGAGCAGTTCGCCGTTGCCGGCTACGTCGAACTCGACCACGGCACGATCACGTGGCGGCCCTAAGCAGCCGCTGACCTCGCCAACCAAGGCGATCTGGCTCCCGGAGCATCGACAACGATCGCCGCCGATTCTGCGATTAACCGCTCAGGTCGTCCGCGAGCTCCACCATCCACGGGTAGCCGTACACCCCAACCATGATCTTGCCTGGCTCGACGGCCACCTGACCTCGGAACGCCAGACCGCCGGTCCCAGCGGCGGACGCCGACCCGGAACGTTGCGCATCCAGAGCCTCCCAATAGTCGAGCGAGACGACGGCCGGGTCGAGCCGATACCGGCCCCCGGTGTTGACCACCGGATCGCATGCTGCGCCCGCCGACGGTTGAGCTCCGTCAGTGCTGGCTTCGATGACACCGCGCAGGACCGAACGAAGGTTGGCGACGCAGGTCGACAGCCGCTGACCGGCGCGGTGCGTGTCCACGTCAGGCCACACCGCGTTGAGAATGTCTGGAATCGCCGCGCCCTCGCGATGGACCGCAAGATAGACCAGCAGTTCCTGGCTCTTGGCACGCAGCCCGTTGACCCGGCTGCCGCAGTCATCAATGATCGCCAGCTCGTCGAGGATACGAACCCGCACCCGCCCCGACCCGGACGCGTCGGCGTCCGTCGCGCCCGCCACCAACTCGTGGCCGCACTGCCCGTCGCCACGAGGATCGGCCCGGTCCGCAACCACTCCACGGTGGTCTTCCCGCGCCACGTCATGTGCGTCTGCTGCTTCGCTCGCCCTGCCGTGTCGCTTTGCGAGCAGCTGCTCAGCCGTCAGCTCACTGCCGAGCATCGCGGTGAGCCCGTCGTAGTCAGCGGTGGCCCGTAGCCGCCGGGCCACCTCGTCGAGGTCGAGCGTGAGGACGGCGATGTCGGCCAGATCGCGGCCAACGGCCGTCCGGATCCGTGTCCGCAGCGCACCCGCAAGGGCGGAGTTGCGTCGGTGCTGCCGGCGCAGGATGACCGCTCCACGCAGCGAGCCGTAGACGCCCAGTGCCGGGTGCGCCTTGGCCAGAGCGCGTGCCTCGATCGTAAGCATCGGGTGCCGGATCCAGTGACTCCACAGTTCGTACTTGGGGCTCGGCGGCGGCAAGTGCCCGTGCGCGCGGAGACGATCGCGGCGTTTGTTCTCCACGTCCAGCCACCAGCTGGCGAACCCGAGCCCGCTCATGAGCGCGAAGAAACCACCGAGGAGCCGGCTGTCGTGGGTCACCAGGTTGAACGTCGCCGCGGCCGCCGCGATCATGCCACCGAGCAGCCTGGACGCCGCCGCGGTCTCACCGACCCGCCGGCGCAGGTCGGCGTTCGACAGGAACACCACGCCGCCAAGTTCCAACGCGAAGATCCCGCCGGCCGCGATCCACCACGGCAGCTCAAACGCGGCGACCGCGCCGGTGGCGGTGCCGTACAACGCGACGACCAGCACCGCCACATAGAACACGCGCCGCATGATCCCGGCAGTGTGCACAGCCGCGTCAAGCTCACGGTCGACGTCACCCATCGCCTGCGGCCGTCCGGGATCGTCCAGCCCCGACAGTTCAGCGATGAGCTCGGGCTCAAGCAGTGGGATCATCGGACCCATCCGGAGCAGGATCTAGCCGCGCCGGACGTCGCGAGCACTGCCATGGTGGCGCGGATCATCACGTCCTCCTGCCGTCGAGCCGTTCGGCCGGTGCCGGATCGGTGGCGGCCGTCGGGCGCTCGTGAGGGTGTGTGCGGAGCTCTGCGTGCAGCTGCCGGTACAGCGTCGTCGTCGCGGCCTCCGACGATTCACCGATTTCGGCGAGGGCAGCATGCAGCTGACGCCAGCGTGCCTCGAGCCGTTCAGCCACACCGAGCCCGGCGAAGGCGGTCATCGCTTCCCGGGCGAGGCCATCGCTGGCCGGGTCGAGCTCCGCCGCCGCGTCCAGCAGGTCCGCCGCCTCCGCCGGGTCGTCGGCGGCGACCAGGGCGGCGAGGTCACGCCTGGCTTTGATCCCTTGACGCCGGCACGCCTCCCGAGCGCCGTCGACCCACGCATACGCCAGCTCCCCGGCCAATGGACCAGCATGTACGCCGACCGCCGAACGCAGCAGATCGGCCCGGTCGAAGCGGTCGGCCGTGGCCGCGATCGCGGTGAGCGCGTCGGTGAAGCGCCACAAGTCCACGTCGAGCAGCTTGGGGTCGAGGTGGTAACGGCCGCCGGTGTTCAGCACCGGCTGGATCGTGGCGTCGCCGCAGGCGAGCCGGATCGATCGGCGCAGGTTGGCAACATCAGTGGACAGCCGCTGACCAGCCCTGGTGACGGTGGCATCCGGCCAGATCGCCTCCAGGATGTCCGGCAGTCTTGCCCCACGACGGTGGACAGCTAGATACACCAACAGCTCCTTGGCGTGCCCCCGCATCCCACCGACGACCTCGCCCGCGGCGTCGAGGACGGCGACCTCCCTAAGCACTCGGATGCGGACCTTCACCCGACCGGCCGGCACCGCACGGTCACCGGCCGGACTCACGTCGGCAGCCTCCGGCATGACGGCGGACGATGCATGTTCGACGAGGCCCTCACGGAGCGGGGGCGCAGCAGCTTCGAGGACGAAGCCCGCAACATTGAGCCCGGCACCTTGCGCCAGGAGCGCCTCGACCCGGCCGCGGACAGCCGGGTCACCTGACTCGACGACCAGCGCGAGCGGCGGCAACCGATCAGCGACGCCCTTCACCTCATCGACGGCAGCGTCCGGGTCCTGTTCGGCGACGTGCCGGGCCCGGCGCAGGACCTGCAGCTCCGCAGCAGTGACTGCCTCCGCAGCAGTGGTAGTGACGGTCACCGCCGAATTCGCGGCGACATCCGCCCGCACACCTGTCAGGGCTACCAACGTGGCGGCCGGGACGATCACCGACGGCTCACCGTCGACCGCACGCGCCTCCAGCGATGCGGCAATCACTGCACGAGCCGCCTCGGCTACTGCGCCTGCGTGCCTACCCGCAGGCGTCGCCCACGGCGACCGGTCCGCATCAACGACCGCCTCCGCGAGCGGAGGCTGGCCTGACGGTCCAGTCGAGCTGCTCCGATCGCGACCTTGGTTGGGTCGGCCGCGCACCTGGCTCGCCGGTGCGACCGGTTCGCGGTCCAGACCGGCTACGGCAGTACCCGTCGCAGGACCGCCGCCGGGCGTGCCCGGCCTGCTGGTGGAACGTCGGCGCACATACCGAACGCCTGCCACTGTCGCGACTGCGGCACCGGTCAGCAGCAGCCACGGCAACAGCGACTCATCACCAGCCTCGAAACGGTCGCCATCGACTGCAGCGCTGGCAGCGACCTCCGGTGCGTCAGGCGACGACGGAGTCTTGGGCGATGCGCCGGTCGGAGCGGGTCCAACTTCGTTGTCGTCGCCATGACTCGACGGGCCTGCATCTGCGGGTGGTGGGACCTCGACGACTGGCGGCGTGGCCGGCTGGATGCGGGGCAACCGCAGCTGCCAACCCGGATAGATCACGTCCGGGTCGGTGAGCTTGCCACCGACGGGGAAGCGGGTACCGCGGTTCATGGCGAAGATCTCCGGCCACCGCCCGGCGTCACCGAGCTGGTCCGCCGCGATACGGGCGAGATAGTCACCCCGCCGGACGGTGTACGTCAAAGTCAGCGGAGCACCGCCAACGGACTGTTCTACGACGGCCGGTCCGTTCCCACCCAGGCCGGCCTGGTCCGCGGCAACCAACGCCATCCGGTTGGCATGGACGACGGCGCGTGCGGGGGGTGTCGCGGCCGGATACGTCGGGCGCACCTCCACATGTCCCTGATTGGATGCGACGGCCGTCGACTGCGCCAACATGTCGGCGAACCCGAGCGCAGGCTGCACAAGTGTGCCGACGATGCCCCCGATCGCGACCACGGCATGATGCAACGGCACCGGAAGCCTCGGCCGGGCCGCCGCAGCGCCACGTACCAGATCGGCAACATCCCGAACCGTCGCAGTCAGCAACCAGCCCCACAGCAACCAACCGGCCGCAATCATCACCAGCATCAACGTTGCTGCACGCAGTGGCCGGTCAGCGATTGCGATCCAGTCGATGGCTGACACTACGGCGATCTGCAGCCGCCACAACAGCGGCGGCATACCGCCTAGCGCTGCCACTAGCAGCACACCGCAGGCACACTGCCATGCAGCTCGACGGGCCAGCTTCATTGACTAATCACCTCAGATGCCGCAGGGACGCACCGCCTGGCCCAAACTTGGCCGACACCGTGACGCTAGGGCGGCAACGGACGCGTCCGTCAGGGGTGCGTGCCCACAGTCGGTCACAATCCATCACATCCGGTCACACGGCAGGTGAAATGCAATCACGTGGTCGGCGCCGCCTTCGTGCGTCAACGCCGGAGCACTGCAGCTTGGCCACGACTGGGCATCGTCGGCAGGCGAACCCTCCGGCGCACGAGCATCCACGATCTCTGGTCCAGCCGACGCCACCAACTAACTTAACTAGCAGCGCCAGCTACCGGCCCGACGTCGACAAACGTGCGGAAGCTCGCCAACGCCCTGCAGGTGAGCCCCGACGAGCTGATGGCCGGCATGGCGGGGGAGACCAACGCACCATCTGCACCCCGCCGCTGCATCCCCTTGTCGCCGAGCTGGGCCGCATGCTTGCCGACGATTCGCCGCTGTCCCAGCCGTCGCGGCAGGCACTCGCCCTCCTCGTCGACCGGGTCATGGACGGCCATCACCGGGAGATGCGCGGCGGCCCGCTGGCGGACATCGCCTTCGTCGACGCCAACACGGACCCCAGCAGATGTTCGTCGACGTGAAGGATGATCCCGACATGTTGACGCTTCGCCGCGCCCTCGACGCCCTCACCTGCGGACATGGATGAGCGGTCGCGGGCCGTCCTGATCGAGGGCATGAAGTCGCTGATGCACCTGGGGGAGCAGGCAATGCTGCTCCACGACGCCCGGTACGGGCGCAGCGACGAGGAGATCCGGGCCCAGGTCGAAGCGCACCGCGCCGAGCGGGAAGCAGGGCGGACCGAGTCCGTTGGGTTCGTCACGCAGGCCGTCTCGAACCTCATGACGTTGGGAAGCTGACCTCGGGATCTGGCGGGTCGGCGTGGCCACGGCCGTGCTGCGTTAGGCGGTGGTCCCGGCGGGTGCCACCTGTCGCCACACCGGCCCTACATTACGTTTAACGGTATCGATGGAGTGTTTGGGTGTGCGGGCGCGGAAATCTCTGCATGCCGCACACAAACCCGCCGACCGGGCACCCTACGCCGCCGGACGGCCCACCCGTTCCGGGACAGGCAAGCGGGGAACCCCGCCGCCCACCCGCCGGCATCACCTCCGCTACCCGCCGACACCCGCCCTAACCCTGCGGCGACGCCCCGACGCCGTTCATCAGGACGTTTCCCGTGATCGGCGCGCATCCCAGCCCGCACGGTCGATCCGTTCCGGCAACCACCGGGTGGACCATGCCACGATGACCCGCACTCGTCTGCTTGCCGTCGCCGCCGCCACGCTGTTCGCCCTGGCCGGGTGTGGCCCAGCCGAGACCCCGGCGAAGAGCGGCGGGCAGCCGGCCGCATCACCGTCGACGTCGGCAAGCCCATCCCCGTCGCCGTCACCGTCGGTCGCCGCGGCCGTCTCAGCCGACGCTGGCGGTGTGCCAGGTGCGGCAGGTGTGCCGACCGGCGGGCCGAAGACGACGACAGCCGCGCCGAAGAAGACCACAAAACCCCCAGCGCCGAAGACGACCGGGCCGGCGTCCGTCTACTACGCCAACTGTGCTGCGGTGAGAGCAGCCGGTAAGGCCCCGCTGTACCGGGGTCAGCCGGGCTACCGGGCAGGGCTGGACCGCGACGGCGACGGGGTTGCCTGCGAGACGTGAGCCGCCTCCGCACGTAGGCCGGTCGTGCATCCGGGCGAATCGCCGCGACAACACATCGATTGCCTCCACAAGCGGGCGGTAGCTGCTCAGGCCCATCAGGGAGGTGCCCTCATAGTCGCGGCCCACTTGCACGTATGGGCGTGCCGTGGACGGGGCACCACTCGCTGCCGTTCCAACTCGGTCCACGCTTCGGAAAGGAAGATACGCGCTCGGTCGGCGAGCTCGTCATCTTCAATGTCGCCGGATTTAACTCCCCGGGTTCCCCGGCAGCGGAATGTGCGAGCCCGCTACCGGCGTCGTCGATCCGGTGGGCGGGGTCGTCCGGATCTGTCACGTCAGGCGGCGTCGCGGTGCTCGCGGGAGGCGAGCCGGTCCGCGACTCGCTGTACGGCCGCGCCGAGGTGGCGGAGCTCGGCGAGCGGGTCCGGGGCGTCGTCGGCCTCGGCGAGGCCCTTGACGATCCACTCGCGGATCATCGCGGACACGCTGACGCCGCGGGCTGCGGCGACCTTGCGGATGGCCTCGTCGACGTCGTACGGCAGCCGCACCGACTCCACCACCGATACCGGCGCTCCGGGTGGCGGCATGGTGGCGAGGAGGCGGGCCGCTTCGGCCGGGTCGGTGACGGGCTGTAGGTCGAGTTCGCCGGCGGCGTGCTCCCGGCCGATGCGTTCAGTTTCAGCAAGGCTTTGCAGGTCGAAGTTGTCACTCATGGTTGTGCTCCCATGTTTCGAGGTGGGCGGTCTCGTCGGGCGTCATGGGCCGTGCGGCGACGATCTGGGCGTCGAATCCGCCGAGGAGGCGGATGGTGACGATGACCGGTCGCCCGGTACGGGTGCGGGCCCAGATGGCGACGAATGCTCGGCCGTACTGGTCGCGCATCGGGTGGGGCCAGCGGTGTGGGTTGTCGAGTGCCTGGATGACTTCGTGCGGTTCGACGCCATTGAGGATCGCCATGAGGCCTGGCAGCCACTCGTAGCCCACGCTGTCACTGTATACGAATTGTAAACAGGCTGGTAGCGGTCTTCGAGGTGGCGTCCGCGAGACAACGTTGTGCACAAAATCTGCCATGTTGCAGAATGTGATATGGCAGATTTCGGGCCGAATGGTTCGTGCGCCTGCTGCCGGCTCATGCGGGAAACGCAGCCGGCCGGCAGCTGTCGCTGTGAACCACCGGCTGCGCTGAGAACCTCACCAGGTGGCCGTACGGCATGGGGTGACAGTCGGGAGAGACCGGCACCCTGCATCGGTCCCTGCCGGGGCGTCGTCGAGGGTCCACCGATCCGATTCGTGTCGGGGCTCGAATCCCTGCCATCACATCACTTCGATGGAAGGGATCTCCCATGACTCGACGCATGCGTCGTTGGCTGCTCGCCGCGCTCACCGTGGCGACGACCACCGTGCTTCTGTGGCTGCCGGCGGCCGCGCAGGCCGGCATCACTGTGAGGGGCATCGACTAGGTACAAGCAGTTGTCGGCCGGAGCCGCCCGCTTTCGTCCCGGCCGCCTGGCCGCGTTTCATAACGCCCGGAGCCATTGGTTGATGGCGGCGATGGTGACGGTGGCCTCGAAGCGGACGGCGAGCTGTCGTATCGGGTAGCCATGGCGCGGTGTTGTTTGAGCTGGTTGATGCCGCATTCCACGGCATGGCGCAGCCGGTAGACGATCGGGTCAAAGGCGGGCGGACGCCCGCCTTTGGACCCTTTCGCTTTGCGGTGGGCGTCCTGGTCGGCCTTGCTCGGGATGCACACCCTGATCCCGCGACGGCGCGCGTATCCGCGGTTGCCGAGCCGTACCCGGGCGATAACGGTGTCCGATGGGAGCCCAACGGTGACCCCTGGCCGGATACCGACCAGGGGTGCGCAGGATCCTCGACGAGCGTTGACCGCGTCGAATAATGACATCGACGCCGCGTATGACCGCCCAAACTCAGGCGGTGCTGCGCGCGTTCGCCGAAACGTACCTGCACGATCCGGCACAGGAGATCTACGGTCTCCAGACTTGCGACTACACAGGCCTCGGACCGGGGGACGGTCTATCCGATCCTGTCCCGACTTCGATCCATCGGCTGGATCGAAGTCCGAGACGAAGTCGTGGACAAGGTCGATGTTTGACGCGCCGAGAGGCGCTGCCACAAGCTCACTAGCGACGGAGCCGCGCCGGCCCGCACCGCGCTTGCCGAAGTGGACGCGCGTCGGCGCCCCAACAGTGCACCCGGCTGGCTAGGCAGGACGGCGTGGGAACGCTAGCGGGGGCCGTCCGTACATCCGCTTATGTTTGATATGGCAACCTCCGGCGGGGTGTGTATCCTGGCCGAGGGCGTCCGTCCGCGCCCAACCTCCGGCGACCCGCCCCAGCCGGGTCACCCTAGGAGGCAAAGGGAGGTCCACCTCTCGGCCGGGGATTCATTGTCGATCGTGCGTCCGCCGCACCGGTCGCTGGGGGACCTGCGACGGGCCGCGGGAGACGAACGATGACCAAGAAGGCCGACCTCAAACAACGGGTGCGCGCCCGAATGGCCAAGACCGGCGAGTCCTACGCGATCGCCCGTAGCCACGTCCTTGTCGAACAGTCGGGCCTACCGGTGCCCGCCGACCGGGCGATGCTGGCGGCTCTGCACGTGAGCAACGGCGATTGCACAGATCTGCCCGGGACCGGGCTCGCGTCCCGGGTGTTGTACTGGCGCGACTCGCTCCACGAGGGGCCGGTGCCGGCGGTGGGTCCGGAGGAGCTCCGCCAGATCAGAGCCGCCTTTCTGGTCGGGGCGCACGTGGACGACCGCGCGGAGGGTTCCGACATGTTCGCCGAGCGGGACCGGACCCTGGCGGCCAACCGCGACAGCGAGTACGTGCTGTGGTTTGAAGCGGACCTGTACGACCAGCTCCAGATCATCCAGATCCTCGCTCGCCTCGCTGACCTCGGCGTGCCGGCGCAGCGCGTCACGCTGATCTGCATCGGTGAACACCCCGGCATCGCCTGCTTCGGCGGTCTCGGCGACCTGACCGCCGAGCAACTGTGCGACCTGCCTGCCACGAACGCGTGCGCGCGGCTGACCCCCGCTGCGCTCCAGCTCGCTACCGATGCGTGGGCCGCCTTCCGGGCGCCGACGCCAGACGGTCTGCCCGCCATCGCCGGCAGTCGCTCAAGTGAGCTGCGGTTCCTGGGGGAGGCGTTCGACCGGCTCAGCAGGGAGTACCCGTCGACCCGCGACGGGTTGTCGCTGACCGAACGGCGGATCCTGGCCGCGGTCGCCGACGGCGCAGCTGCGGCGGGCACGGCGTTCGTCCGCGCCGCCGCGCGGGAAACGCGCCCGTACCTGGGGGACACCTGGTCCTTCGCCATGATGGACCGGATGACGCACACCCGGATCCCGCTCCTTCACGCCGAGCCGGCGGACCGTCCGGTTGACCGCGAAACCAGCCTGCGCCTGACCGACATGGGAGCACGGGTGCTCGCCGGCACGGCGGACCACGTGACGCTCAACGGCATCAACCGGTGGATCGGTGGGGTGCACCTGCGCGGGGATCACGTGCCCTGGCGCTGGAACGATGCGACCGAGACCATCACAGACGCCTGACGGAGTCCACTGTGGACGGGTCGGCCACCGTCTCGTGAGTGCGACTACGTGACATGATCGAACGTCCGCATCTGTCGCGAAGCGGTGCAGCCAGGCTGCCGCCCTGCGCTGCATTACAGCAGCAGCCGCCGCGACGTGCCCGAGTGTCATGCTCCGCGAAATTCCAGCTGTCACCCTGCGTCACCGCATGTTCGAACTGGACGCGAACCCACGCCAAGATCATTTCGGTTTAGCCCAACGAACATGTGCGGTTCGCCTGGCGGAATCCATGCCGCCAGCTGGTCGCCATTTGTAGTCACAGAGCCACTCACTGTAGTTGATGTGGGCAGAAAAAGAGCCGGAATTCTCGCCTCGAGCCGGAACCTTTCCGGCATCCGCCCGCCGGTGAGGCGGGCAGCCCGTCACTGCGTGACAGCTGGCAACGAGCTGTCCATGGCTTACTGCGCCTCCGACCTGGTCCTTGGTGAAGACGCTGGACGCAGGGTCGGACCGGACACGTAGCGCGTCGAACTGCGCATACACCTTTGCCGTCTAGGGCTCTGCACCGGTCGTAGTGCGCGGCTCGGCAATACACCGCTATCCGATTGGTGTGCGTACGAGCCATTGGTGGCTGTCGCTGTCAGGTACGCGAACGACGTCGCCGACCGACAGCGAGCGGTGTCCGGGCAGCCGGTACGTGCAGGCGGCAAGGAAGACGGTTTCGCCGTCGACCGGGCCCCGGCCGGCCTCCAGCGCGACGAGGCCGGCGTTGAACGTGTGGAACGCCCACTCGGCGGTGGCCGCCGGTTCCCATCCTGCGCCGGTCGGGAGCCGGTTGAAGGTGACCGCGACGAGGTTGTGGCCGTCCTGGTGGGTGGTGAAGCGTGCGTCGCTGTTGGGTAGACGGTGACGGCCAGCATCGGGCTCCTTCACTGTGAGCCCAGCGGCTGGCGCGGATCGCCGGTGCACAGGCTCGGTACTGACCCGGTCGGTGATGCGACCGGAGGCCGGGCGGCCGAACCTGTTTACGGGGCGGTCAGGTCGACGCCGCGCTGGGCGAAGAGTCGGATCGGGTCGACGGCGTTGGTTTTGGTGGCGGGTTGACCGGTGTGGGTTTCCAGGTGCAGGTGTGGCCCGGAGGAGTGGCCGCTGCTGCCGACCTGGCCGATGACATGGCCGACGGTGACCTGCTCGCCGGCCTCGACGTGGGGACGACGCAGCATGTGGCAGTAGCGGGTGACGGTGGCGTCGGGGTGACGCAGTTCCACGTACCAGCCGCAGCCCAGGACGTCGACCGGATGGCCGTCAATGTCGCAGGAGTGTGGGCTGCCGTCGCGCGTGTGGGCATTGCAGGCGACGCGGATGACGACTCCGGCCGCGGCAGCGTGGATCGGTGTGCCCCTGGCCGCGGCGATGTCGACGCCGTCGTGACCGGGCCGACTGCTGGTACGGAACCCGGACACGATCGCCCCGGGCACTGGCCGCATCCAGCCGCCGCTTGTCGCACATGCCTCGCTGGGGCTGCCGGACCCGGGCAGCCGGCCCGCAACGACCTCGACGAGGGCGACCGCATCGGGTTCCCATTTGGCGTAGGCGTCCGGGTAGGCGGAGCGTTGGACGGCCTGGGCGGCCACGGTCAGCGGCATCATCTGCCAGCCGGGAATGCTGACGAGTTTGCGGTAGAACGCTGCTGCGGCGTACTCAGGGTTCACCAGCTGAGCGGGGGTGCCCCAGCCTTGGCTCGGTCGTTGCTGGAACAGGCCGAGCGAGTCGTGGTCGTTGCGGTCGCCGAGGTTGCCGAGGTTGCGCAGCCCGGACTCCTGCAGCGCGGTGGCCACCGCGATGACCTGACCGCGGACAGGAACCGCTGACTGGACGCCGACGGTGACGATGACCTGCGCATGGTGCACCTGTTCGGCGTCGTACCGGCCGACGCCGCCGTCCGGACTTGTCGGCATCGAGCAGCCCGACGCGACCCCGGTGATCGACAGCAGCCCGGCAACACACAGGAACGGAACCCCGAGGACGGCGGCGACGATGAATGCGAGCGCGCGGCCGGTCACGACCGCTCCCGCTGAGACTGTGCGGGCATGATGGCTTCCCTTCGAGATGGCTCTCCGTTCGTCCCGCAGTTGCTGTCGGGCGGCGTCGAGGGATTCGTGCAGCGGGAGTCGGGGGGTGAGGGCGAGGGATCGGGTGCGGCGGGTGATCGCCGATTCCCGCCACCAGTGGGCGAGGCCTGGGGGCGTGTCAGCGAGTTTCCCCGGCGGTACGCAGCGCGTCGCGGCGGCGGGTGGCGCTGCGCATCAGCCACACCGCGTAGGCGAAGACACCGAGACCGTCGAAGACGGTGGCGAGGCAGGGCACGTCGCGGTGGCCGAGGACGTCGACGGCGACGGCGACGGCGACGGTGACCGAGCTGGCGGACAACGTCCGCCAGCCGTATGCGGTTTCACCGAGGCGTTGCCGCCAGTCGGCGAATGCGGAGGTGACGACACCGCCGAGGTCGATGACGACAGCGAACAGGGCGACCAGGGCGACCAGGACGGCGCGCCACCACCAGCCGAGACCGTCAGGCCAGGGGGCATTTGCACGCCGACCCAGATTTGGCCGAGGCGCGCGCCAAGCGCGGCGATGATGTACAAGGTCCAGGCGGCGTGCTCGGCGGCCCGGCCGGTCGTGCCGTCGCCGGGCGGGCCGTGTGGGTCATCGCGCACCAGCCGCCGGTGTCGACGAGGTCAGGTTCACGGGTTCCTCCTGCGAAGAATGCGCAGGCCCAGCGCCCCAGCTCCGGGACGCTGGGCCCGCATGGGCGTTAACGTCCCGCCGGGACGCGCCCCCAATCGGGGTGTCCGTCGACGAGCGGGTGGTGCAGCCGATCGTGGTGCCGGTGGTGGTGGATCAGGCGGTGATGCGGAACCGGATGGCCGCTGCCAGGTGCGGATCACGGTGCCGGCCGCGGCCTGGCGCAGCAGGACGCGGCGGATCGTGCCGTGGGAACCGTGCAGCACCTTCGCCACCTCGTACGGGCTGAAGTCAAGCCGCGGTGGCTACGCAGATGCTCCAGCACCAAGGTGGTGAGTTGCCCGGCGGTAAGTCGCGGCTGGGGTTGCGGTTGCGGTTGCGGCCGGTCAACCGTCCTCTGACACGGCGGCCGCCGGTGGACGGACCCGCAGCTACCGGCCGCTGTCGTCGGTGATCACCATCTCAGCGCCGGCGGCGACGGCCTGGAGGTCTCGTCCGGCGCAGCGTGCTGCTCGCTGTGGGCGCCGGGATGGTGACCTCGTCGAGGATGAGGTCGCAGTGCTGCGGGTCAACCTGGTACCAGCGCTGGCCGAGCCCGATGCGGTACCGGCCGTCCTGGGCTGCGACCGCGACGATGACGTCCCGGTCGCCGGCCAGGTGCCGCTGGTCGCACACAAGGTGCTCGTCATACAGGCAGATCCGCGGCAGCACCTCGTCAGTGAACGTGATCGCGTCCTCGTACGCCTCCCCGCTCAGGACCAGCGCGGCCACGGCTCTCGCCCGCAGCTGCTCGTGATGCCGGCAGATCGCCGCCGCCACGGCCTGCGTGACCCAGATGACACCCGGCTCGAGGTCGGCGACCCCAACGACCCCGGCCACATACCGACGGCCGTCGGCATCGGCCGCGCCCCGGCCGCGGCCGGCATCGTCCGGGTCGACGTCGCGGACGAGGCCGTCGTGGCTGAACACCACCACGCGCCGCCGGCGGCGCCTCGCCTCCTGGCCGGTCATGCGGCACCCGCCGCGAACGCGATCCGGGCGACGACGCACGCCGCGGCGGCTCTGTCGGCCGAAGACCAGGCATCGGGCAATTCGATGCGCAACAACCCGTTGCCGAGCTCGGCCTCACCACAGCCGACCCCTCCGGTCGTGCACAAGTCGATCCGCACGAAACCGGTGTCGAGCGGCTCGGCCCACACCTCGATCAGTTCACCGTCGACGACCAGCTGGCCCGCCGGCCCGCCGGTGAGCGCGTCGCCGTCCTGCTGCGTGCTGGGAACGCCGACGAGGTTGCTGCCGGCAGCGTCGTAGAGCGTGAACGACACAACGGTGGTCGCTGCGTGCAGCCCGGCGAGCCACGCGGAGATGGCGCTGTCTGCCGCGTCCGGGCCGGGTGCGACCACGTTGACGGCCTGGTCGTCCGGGGTCCGGCCGTCGGTGGAACGACTCACGACGAGCCGGACCGCCGCACGCTGGACCGCCGAGACGGTATCGCCGACGATGAGCGTCGGGGTGTGAGCGCCGCCCCACTGGATCAGCCCGTACACACCTGGCTGGGGGCGGCATACCGGACAGTGCTGCGCGGCGGCCGGGTCGCGCCCGGCGATGTCTGTGGTCACGTGTGGGCTCCCTTTCGTGATCGGGCGAGCGGTTGACGCCGCCGCCCCGCTGATGAGTCCGTGTGCTCGGGTCTCGCAGGCACGGTGCGGTGGAACGGCCCCGAGGCAGGTCGCTCGATAATGGTGAGCGGCTCCGGCGATGCGCCGGCCGGGCCGTGTGCGACGTGCTGCGGGGTCGGTGACACAGGTGTGCGTCGCCTGGGGCGAAGCGCGACGCAGCGACGGGTCATGACCGCGGCCGGCGGCATACGATGATGCCGCCGCTGCCGCCACCGCTGGTGCAGCTGTTGGTGATCGCGCGGACCTCGTGGTTGAACAGGTGTCGCTGGTAGGCGGCGGTGTCGAAGAACTCGAACGCACCGACCTGGTGCAGCACCGCTTCCCAGCCGTTCTCGGCGATCCGGGTCGTGGTGTAGGCCAGTTCGTGACTGAACACGCCGATGAACGCCTCGGCGAATCCGGTGACGATCTCGTCCGCTGGGAGCGGGTCCGCGGTGAGGCCGCCTTCACCGGCGAGCCAGTCGCCGATGACGTTTCCGGCGACCCGGTGGGTCTCGGCGGCGGCGTTGATCGCGCACAGCAGGTCGAGCTGGAGCCGGTGGGCCTGCCGGCCGTAGGTGCCGTACCCGTGCGCCGCCAGAATCAACGGGTCGTCGGTGCCGGTGGCCGTCCTGACGCGGTGCTGGGTCTGCGGCAGGGCGGCGCCGACCGGGACCCACCAGGCACGGGCCGGGCATTCGGGGTTGGCGACCCGGGCCATGCCGTGGCGGTCGTTGCGCTGGTCAGGGTCGGCGTCGTCGGGCCGGCCGTCGCGGACGTCACGCAGGTCGGCCAACCGGCCCAGGGCGTGACGGGCGACGCCGGCCAGCGCTGCCACCGCCAGGTCTCGGTGCACGGCCTGGTTGCGGGACAGCCCGCCCGTTGCGGTCACGGTGATCCCGTCGTAGGTGAGCCAGCACACCGGAATCCCGTCGGAGCAGACAAGGTAGGCGGGTGTGTCGCCGGTGACCGTGCCGGCGGTGTCGACGGCGAGCAGCGCGGTGAGGCCGGTCGGCCATCCCGCCGCCGCAGACCGCAGTGCCGGCATACGCCAACCCTCGTCCATGAGGTTGATGCCGGTGAGCCGGCCGCCGTCCGCAGTGCGCAGGTGCTGCATCGCGCGCAATGCCTCGGAGATGGTGGTTCTGGCCACGTGAGGGTCCTCCTGTTCGTCGTGGCCGGATCGGGGCACCGCATCCAGGCCCCACGGACTTGGCCGAGCTCCGTGGGGGCTTTGTGGGTTGCCGTCGGCTGCGATGCCCCAATGCGGGGAGCGGCTGATGCATGGGCGGCGCCGCCGATCGGGGTCAGCGCCGCGTTGGGAACCCGGCAGGTCGCCGCGGCGGGTTGCCGGACGCCGCCGCGCGCGTGGGTCAGGTTGATGGTGCTGCGGGTGGTCGATGCCGCCAGCGCTGTGCGCTGCGCGGCCCAGCTGCGGCCGTGTCGACCCGGATGTCGTCGATCCTGCGCAGATCACGGCCCAGCTGACACGGCCCAGGCGGGGTTCCGTCGGCGCAGGTGTCCAGGGACTATGCGGCCTGTGCCGCGGGAAGGGTTGCCGCCAACGCGGCCGTCTTGGTCGCTGTCCGGAACATCGACACGGCGTTCGCGGCGATGTCCGCGATCCCGTCAGCGCGCTCCTGCGCAGTGAAGGGCAGTCGTGCGTGCGGACCGACGCGGAACACGGGCATGTTGTCGTGCCGGCAGGCAATAAGATTGCCGCCGGCGCTTACGTACTCCCGGCAGTCGTCGTACGCGAGGCCGTCGATGTCCGTCTCACGGTTGCCGGTGCACAGGACGACGAGGTCGTATGCGCGGGCATCGATGAGGCCCGCGCCGGGCAACGCGACCGGCCGGGCCCGACGCTCCAGCACGTTGAGCCGCTGGACGCCGAAGCGGTCCGGCCGCAGGTAACGGCCGATCGCCTGGTATCTGCCGCGGATCGCCTCCTGCCACACGTCACAGGTCGTCGGCAACGCGTCGGCATACCAGTCGATGCGCTCCACCCTGTCCAGCTCGGCGGCGGCCATGAACGGTTGCGGGGCGATGCCCAGGCAGGATTCGACGGCGCACTTGGCTGAATCGCCGCTGCCGACCACGGCGACCCGACGCAGCCCCCGCAGCGGCCACATGCCGCCCATGCGCCGCATGAACTGCGGGAAGGTGACGATTGTGGTGCCAGTCGCCATGGCCTGGTCAGTGGGATCACCCACCCCGCGGGCGTCGATGACCCGTCCCGCCGTCAGCGGCGCACGGTCGACGAGCTCGATCCCGACGCCCGGCCCGTCCGGCGAGACCGACACGACCGAGGCGTTGGTGACCACGTCGGCGAACTGGGCCAGCGCGAGACGGATCACGAACGCCATGTCGGCGTTGGTCTGGTACTCCAGCATCGACACGTTCGCCGCCTGAATCAATGCGCCCGGCAGGTAGTTCAGACTCGCCGACTGGTCGCCGGCCAGCCCGGCAGTGCCGGGCCGGTTGCGGGAGTTGAGGTAGAACGTCGGCCGCGCCGTCATCGCGAATGTCCCGCCGGCCCGGCTGTCCCGCTCCAGCACCAACGGTCTCGGGAACCCGCCGAGCACCCGGACCGCCGCGTACACGGCCGCGTGGAATCCGCTGCCGATGATGACCTCCCGGTCATCGCTGGTGGAGCGCAGGAGGTGCTGCTGCTGCGTCTCGTCCGCCCAGTAGGTGTCTAGCAGCTGATCGGCGTAGCCACGGCCGTTCGGGTCCAGGGCGACACCGGTGAGGTTCGCCGCGAGTGGGCTGGGGAACTCCGATGCCCGTTGCATGATTGCCCGCACGCCTTCGGCGGCTTCCGTCCGCAACGCGATGGCGCCGAGCATGGACTCGATCAGCGCGGATGGCTCTAGCATGGCTCGCATCCTTTCTGTCGATGGCCGGGGCGCCACGCCGGGCCGCGTCACCCACCCAGAGTCGAACCCCGGGGCAGGCGGCACGCGGCCGGCGCAGTCCATCCCCGGAAGGGGGTTCAGATGGGTGAGTGGCTGGATCTAGTAGCTGCCGGACCCAGGTGGACAGACCGCCGACCTGGTCGGCGGGTGCGTGACACGTCGCTCGGCCACCGCCGCACACGTGAACTGGCGAACGGCACGCCGGCCCTGCGCGGTGCAGGCGGCGCCACGGCAGACGGACGCCGGGCCTCGAGCACGACGAGATGGTGGATGCCGGTCAGATCCGGCGGACGGCCGCTCCCGTCGCATGGCTGGTCAGCTGTCCGGGTCCGGGCCGGGCGGCGGCGCAGGGTCGTCAGCGGGATATCGAGGTATGCCAGCCTCGGCGAAGAGCTGATCCAGGAACGACGCGTTGAGGTCGACGCTGTAGCAGCAGTGTTCGTCGTAGCTGTCGAGTCCAGCGGCGATGTCCGCCCATTCAGGGTCGCTGAGCGTGCCGCCGCGCTCGATTTCGATGTACTCACGGTCCAGCCACGCCACCGCGATCCCGGCCCGCTGGGCGAAGTCCAGCAGCGCGTCGGTGGGACTGCGGAACAGCGCCACGTACGACCGGTAAACGGCGGCGACCGCCGCTGGGCGGACAGGTTGCGGATCGGCTGCGGTCACGGACGCGTACCTCCTGTCTCGGGGTGCGCTGGCGTCTGCCCAGCCGGGTGCCCGGATTCGTGGCGACGCCGCAGCTCACGCAGCGTCAAGGGACGGCTGATACCGCCACGCCGCTCGCGGAGGATGGCCACGTCACCGAGCTGGTCACGTAGCTGCTGTTCGTGGCGTTCGGCGGCGTGGAACCGATCGGGGAAGACCCGCAGCAGGTGCAGCCACTGACGCTGCCCGGCGCGGACGCACACCCCGCCGCAGTTGTTGTGGCTGAATCCCAGCCCATACAGCCGCGGCGGCTCGATGCCGAGCCTCCGGCATTCGGCAAGCATGTCCTCTTTGGACAGCAGCGGCGGGTCGCACATGGGAAACTTCACGGGCCATGGCCGCCAGCCGGCCTCGATGGCGTAGGTGCGGCGCAGCTCGGTCCAGTCGATCCCGACGTAGAGGACAGTGCTGGCGGGGTCGGTGTGTTCGCGTAGCCAGCGGCGGCAAGGCCGCTGCTTGAGCTGGATCGAGCAGGGCGCGAGTCGGCTATTGCCGAGGAACCGCCGGTCGGTGAAGACCTCGAACGGTGTCCGCCCGTCGGTGACCACGGTCAGCGGCACGCCGATGTGTTCTGCGGCTTGCGTCGCGAATCGCCACAGGTCAGGGTCCTCAACCCTGGTGTCCGCGATGAGCAGCACGAGGTTGTCCGTGCCGTGCGCCTGGGCGACGCGCAGTGCGGCGCAGAACGACCCGATGCCGCCGGAGAACTGCACGACGTGCCGTACCGGCGCGGTCATCGGGCACCAGCCAGGACCGATGGACGCACCGCCGCACCGCCGCCAAGCGTCGGTGCAGCGCCGAGGCCGAGGCGGGCGCCGATGGCCGGTCCGAGCCGGACTGCGGCGACGGCTGCGTGGAGGTGCCGGCGTTGCCAGCCGGTGAGGGCGGTGCCGAGGTCGGCGCTGTGCCGGCGGTGCTGGCACAGGGCGGTGACGAGTCCGTCGGCTTGTTCGATGCCGTTGTTGGCGCCGCGGGCGGTGTGCGCCCGGACCGGGGCGAGGGCGTCGCCGAGCAGGACGGCGAAGCCGTCACCGATGGGCCAGACCATGCGGGCGGGCGGGTCGATGTCCATGACGGGGAATGCGGCGCGGGCGGTGGTGCAGTGCACGGCGGTTGCGTACGGGTCGGGCAGGTGCCAGACCGCGTGGCCGTCGACATACGCCCGTGCGGCGTCGCTGACGTGGCGGGGGTGGGCGAACAGCCGCCGGTGCGGGGCCGCGCCGAACATCTCGGCGTACTGGTTGGGGGTGGTGTTGAGGTAGAAGGTCCAGTCGGCGCCGTCGGGGATCGGGGCGATGTTGAACTGGATGCCGGGGCCGGGTTCCAGCCGCCAGAAATCGGCCATGCCGGTGGGGTTGAATGTGACGGTGCCGCGGTGGCCGACGTAGCCGGCGTATCGCAGCCGCCGGCCGGGGTCGAGGAGGTTCCGGCCGGCGGACGCCCGCCCGTCGGCGAATACGACCAGGTCGGCGGGTTCGGTGCGGCCGTCGGCGAAGTGCAGCAGCGCACACCGGCCGTGCTCGGTGAGCCCGATCACCCGGGCGCCGGTGTGCACCATGTCGCCGGGGATCCGGCACGTTAGGGCCTGGTTGAGCTGGGTCCAGGTGGTGAACCGGCCGGGGTAAGCGCGGCGGGTCGGGTCGCCGAGGACCCGGTTGTGGACCGGGGTCTGCCAGATCGTCTCCGACGGGACATGGACGTACTCATTCTGCTCGATGCCGAGGTGGTCGAGGATGCCGAGGCTGGAGTGTTCCAGGGAGATCAGACCGCCGCCGAGGGTGGTGCTGGCCGGCGTGGCCTCGTAGAGGTTGACGTGCGCGAAGCCGGCCTGGGTGAGCAGCAGCGCCACCGTGGGACCGGTCAGTGATCCGCCGATGACGGCGATCCGGGGTCCGCTCGATGACTCGGTGGTGCGCCGGTTGGTCCGGTGCGCCCGGTCGGGCTGGGTGTTGGTGTGCTGCTGCTGGTGTGGGCTGCGCATGGTCAGGGTTCCTCCAGAACAGGGAGTCGGGGAACCCGGGCACGGCCGTGGCGGCCGTGCCCGGGATGTGCGGGAACGCACAGTGGTGGCCGGGCATCGGCCGGAAGGTGGCGCCGGTAGGAGCAGGCGCGCCGAAATGGGGCGTGCCGTCTGTGCCGTCAGGCGGTGGCCGCGAGGGGCCGGATGCGCAGCGGCGGGATCCGCTGCCACGACGCGGCGAGCGTGCCCGGCTGGGCCGGGTGATCGATGACGTCGTAGTCGCGAACCCAGACCGCGTACCACGGCTCTGCGGATGCGGCCTGCCGCAGCAGCTGATCCGCGGCGGGCGGGACGCCGGTCAGGGCCGGGTGTCCGCTGGCCCGGTACTGGGAGCGCCGGCCGGCGAGCATGGGACAGGCCCGGCGGCTGCAGGCCGCGCACGGCGGGCAGACCGCAGGCTCAGCCGTGCACGCGTAGACCAGGTCGGACTCCCGGGCGAACAGCACCACCCGCTCGCCGAGCCGCTGGCCGCAGACCTGACATAGGCGCCGGGTCAGGCACTGGTACTGCGCCAGGTCAGTGACCTTGCCGAACAGGTACAGCCCGCCGCGGGTGGCCGGGGTGATCCACGGGACGACCAGCCCGCCGGAGCGGGGCCGCCCGGCCAGGTGCGCCGGGATGTCAGGCGTCGCCGTCACCGGTACCACCACCGTCGTCCGGCTCGCCGACGCGCTGCGGTGTGAGGTCAGCCAGGACATGGCCGGCATGGGCGACCGGCCGCACGCGCGGGTCGGTGCGCAGCAGCTCGTGGCAGCCGGCCGACATGGTCGAGGTGACCGGGCCGGGCACGACCATGCCGACACGGCCCAGGTCGACGGCCTGCCGAACGACCTGCAACGCCCGGCTGCGCAGCGACGCCTCGACCACGACCGTGCCAGCGGTGAGTGCGGCCAGCAGCCGCTGGTTGCCCAGCATCCGCTCCAGGGTCGGGCGGGCTCCGGGCGGCCATGCGCTGAGCAACAGGCCGTCCTCGGCGAGACGTTCGAACAGCCCCCGATGCTGCTGCGGATGCAGCTGGTCGAGCCCGCAGGGCAGGACCGCGACCGCGTCACCCTCGGCGGCCAGCGCGGCCCGCAGCACAGCACCGTCGATGCCCAGCGCGCCGGAGGACACCACCGTCCAGTGCCGGGCCGTCAGCTCGGCGGCGAGGTCCGCCGCCACGGTGGTGCCGTAGCTGCTGCTGGCCCGCGACCCGACGATGGTGACCGAGGCCGGCTGTCGTGGAATCTGGGCCGGCCCGCGTGCCCACAGGCACACCGGCTCGCCGCCGTCGAGGTCACGCAGTCCGGTTGGCCAGTCGGGATCGGCTGGGATCACCACCCGACCGCCGCCCCGCTGGGCTTCCTCGACGGCGACGGCCGCCTCGCCCCACCACCGTTTCGCCCACAGGTGCCGGATCTCCGCCCGGGGCACGAACGGCACACCGACCCGCGACAGCATGTCGAACGTCTCGACCGGACCGTGATCAGCCAACAGCTGCCGCAGCCGGGCGTCGCCGGGTTCGCACAGCCAGCCGAGCGTGGCCCGCGCGAACCGCTCGTCAGCGTAGGTGTCCATCACGCAGCCACCCGCCCGACCGCCGTAGCGCCGGCCAGCTCGACCGCGACCGGATCCGGTTCGCCGGGTCCCACCTGCGCCGGCTCGGACTCGTCGGTGGTGTCGCCGGGCGGGGCGAGGTCGGCCAGGATCTGCCTGGCCACCCGCAGCACCGTTTCGGCGCACTCCTTGACCAGGTCCAGGCCGCCGCCCGCCCAGCCGAACACGTAGGCGTCGGAGTAGACGGCGCTGTCGATGCCCAGGGTCCGCAGCACAATGTGGGCGACGCTCTCGGCCTCGGTCTCGCCCCGGCCGCGATGCACGTCCTCGCCGACCACGGCGGCGTCCAGGTGCCCGCAGCGGATGTGTGCCAGCTCGTGCAGGGTGGTCTTGGTCCGCTGCGCCGGGTCGACGTCGTCACGGACCTGCACGAGCCGGACGCCCTGACGCCGGACCGTGACCCCGTTCGCGCCGCCCAGGTAGCCGGTGCGCGGCGCGACCAGCTCGAGGGTGTACCCCTCGTCCTTGATGAGTTTGACGAGGTCGTCGAAGACACCGGTCGGGTCGTCGCCGACGAGCAACTGCGGGCGGTTGCCGCGCTGCTGGACCCGTCGGCGGACCAGCACCGTGGGCGGCTCGAACGGCTCACCGTCGGTCTGGCTCAGCTCGAAGGTGTTCACCAGCCGGAACCCGACGACCTGGATAGCGGGGCGGCCGGATGTGTCCCGCTGGAGCGTGCGGCCAGCGGCCTCCCATTCGGCGGCCTGTTCCTCGGTCGGTCGGCGCGTGATCGGCGCCCAGATCTTGAACGCGGTCTGCCCGGCACGCACGTAGCGTCGGTGAGCCCTCCAGCCGGTCGAGCCGTCCTTGCGGCCGTAGGGCAGGAAGTAGCGGGGTTCGATGCCGCGCTCCTCGGCCTGGACCAGCAGCAGGATCTGGTTGCCGAGCCCGTAGCGGGCGCCGAACACGGCGACACGATCGATGAACTCGATCCACTGCGCTGGCTCGGCAGCCATCCGGGCCAGCCGCGCGTCGAAGTCCGCCTTGATCTTCGCCAGCAGCGCATCACGATCGCCGTCGCTGCGACGGGACCGCTCGACCTTCGGAGTGTTCGTGACGCTGAGCTGCTCGACTCCAGGTGTGTGCTTGCCCCTGGCCTTCGCGGCCGAGGGGTTGTGCTTGGCCATCAGTGTGGCCCTCCTATCCCCGCCTCGTGGCGGCGGACAGATTGGGACCCGCTGCGGCCCCAACCTGCCCGTAGGCACGAGGTGAGGCCGCCGCCTCGACAAGCAAGGGGCGGACGAGCTGATGGAACCTAGGCGGTGAAGGTGTCGGGATCGGCGAGCAGCTCGGCGCGGCGGGCCGAGCCCAGCTCGACGATGTCCGGACCGTGCGGCGCCTCCCCTGGCGGGAACTGCTCGGCGTGCCGCTGGCAGTACGGCTCGCGTTCGTCGGCGTCGTAGACGTCGCCGGGCCGGCCGCAGCCGGGCACCCGGCAGGCGGCGCAGTTGATGCACAGCGGCTCGCCGAGGATCGCGCCTTGCCCGTAGTAGCCGAGAACAGCCACCGCCGGTATCTGCTCGTGACCGTCAGGGGTGCAGCAGACCGCGGCTATCGCTGCACCTCGCCTCGGAGCCCGATGTGGACCAAGCGGGAGATCATGCACGTCGCGGCCGTCCGGTCGACGCTGCTCCAGCTGGCCGGCAGGGTGACCGTGAGGGTGTCGCCGTGCAGGACGGCGTCGCCGCAGCCATGTCCGGCCGTGTCGGTCAGCATGATCCGGGTCAGTCCGCGCGCCGGTCGATCCGCCCACACCGTGACCCGGTGCGCGCCGATCGACCGTTGGCCCAGCTGGACGGGTTGATCGGTGAGCGGCGGAAGCGTCGGCCCGGCCAGGCCGCCGAGGCAGCCGAAGTTGCCGAGGTGGGGAGGTTCGGTCACTGGGCGATCACCACCTGGTCGTCGAGGACGGCGAACCATGGGATGGCCGTCGCCCGGCGCAGCAGGTCCAGCCAGCCGTCGATGACGGCGATCGGGCCGTCGGGGTCCGGCAGCGGATAACGGCAGACGAAGTCCGGGTCGTCCTCGGCCAGGTTCCCGACGTTGGCGACGGTCTGCGCGAAGACCCGGATCGCTTCCCGTTTGACCGCTTCGTCGCTGACCCCGACGATCAGGACCGGTGCGTCGTCCCAGTCGATGAGCCCGTACACGTCGCCGCCGGCCACCCTCGGGGGGCGCTTCCCGGCCCCGCATATGATCAACCTGCCGGTCTTCAACGTGCCTCCCGACCGTTGCGGCCGCGTACGGTCGCGGGGCCGAAGCTTGCGGTCTGGCCGCGGCCGGATGCTTTCGCCGCGCGCATGGCCCGGTCGGCGCGGATGAGCACGAGCCGCCAGTCGCTGTCGGCGTGTGGGATGAACGTGGCCACGCCGGCGCAGGCGGTCAGGCTGACCGTGATTGGCAGCCCACCGAGGTGGACCTCGGTCAGTTCGGCGACGGCCGCGACGAGACGGGCGGCATGGCCGGTGGCGCCGGCGGGGTCGGCGAGGATGACGGCGAGCTCGTCACGGCGGAGCCGGAACGCTGTGCCGTCGGCGGCAGACGCGATGTGCTGGAGGCGGCCGACGGTCAGCACGAGCAGTTGGTCGAGCGCGCGGTGGCCGAGGCGGCTGACGAACGCCCGGGTGCCGTCGAAGTTGATCAGGATCACGGCGACGGGTTGCCGCCGTCCGGCGACATCGGTCAGCGCCGCGTGGAACCCGTGGCGGTTGCCCAGTCCCGTCAGGTCGTCACGGTGCGCCGCGTGCGCGGCGGTGGCCACCACCGCGGCGCCGTGGTGGGCTGCTGTGCGGCGCCGAGTGGTGACGTAGGTGATGGCGGCGGTGATCGCGATCGCCGCGAGGATCGCGGTGATGTGCGCGGGGATGGTGGACACTGGTGCCCACACCTCCAATCCGTGGGTTGGGGAGGTGTCGAGGGCAGCCGGGTGCCACCGGCTGCCCTCACCTCAAGCGGTGCGCAAACCCCGCGCTCGCGGGGGTTCGCGGGGGTGCCGGCGGCGCCCGTACGGGCACCGAGTGGTGCGTGCGTTAGTTCTCGGTGGTCGCGCCGGTGGTCGCGGCTCGCCACCGATGTGGTGGCACACCGGCACGCAACGCGTGGCCGAGCAGTTGCGCGAGGCGGTAGTCCGGGTCCGCATGCAGCGACCGGTCTACGGCGATGTTCGCCAGCGCGCCGTCACCGGCGAGATAGGCGGTGACGGCCAGCAGGCAGGCCGGGGCGGCGCTGGCGCGCAGCGTCGCGCGGCGGGTCACGTCGATCCACAGCCGCCGGTGCTCGTCGCGGCCGTCGCAGGCGATCCACGCGTGATCACGGACCTCGGGCACCATCAGCACGGCGGTCAGCCACGCCACCTCGGCGTCGGACAGGGTGCCGCCGCGGGCGGCGGTCTCATACACCTGCTGCACCGCTGTGATCCCGGCCCGGACCACATTTTCGGGTGAGGACGGCCGCCGACCGTCGGCGGTCGAGACGCCGCCGTCGGCCAGCATGTCGGTGAGCCGGCGCAGCGCCGCGGTGGTTGCGGCCTGCATCCGGTCGCGTTCCGGTCCGGTGGCCGGTGTGATCAGGTGCTCCAGCGTGGCCCGGTCTGGCAGCGGGGCGAGGCCGAGGTAGGCCGCCTCGGCCGGGACGGTGCTGTCGGCGGGGTCGTACGGCACGCCGTCAGCGGCGCAGTCCGGCTCGCCGCACAGGCAATAGTAATGGCCGTCAGCGACCCGCAGCACGTCGCGCACCTCCATCGAGGCCGCGCGCAGCGCGGTGGTGAGCACGGCGGCAGTCGGTTCGACCCGCTCGGCCGGGCCGTACCCGATGAGGATCGCCGCCGATCCGTACTGGGCGATCAGCGCGGCGGCCTGCGCGGCCGGTGCCGCCAGCTCCGGGATCTCGGACAGTTGGGGAAGGTCGAGCCGAACGACGAGCCGGATCAGCTGACGGTCCAGGATCCGCTGGTGGTTGAGGACGATGCAGATGAGGCTGTCGGTCGGGTGGAAGCCGACGAGGTAGGGCACCGCGACGACGATGTCCTCGCGGCTGGTGAGTCGAAGCTTGCTGGACGCGACCACAGGTGGGTCCTCCTCAGGTGATCGGACAAAGACAGCGCACGTTGGGATTGGGGCAGGACCTGGAGTCAGCCGCCGTGGGTAAGCGCGGCCAACAGTGCGTCGACCTGGTCTGCGGTGAGGCCGACGACGGTGCTGCCGCGGCGGCCGGTGACGACAACCGGTCCGACCAGCGGCAGTTGGCCGCCGCCGAGGCGGGCGACGAGCAGGCTGGCGGCCGGGTTGGGACGCCGTCGCAGAGACAGGCCGTCCTCGTCGCACCACACAGACAGGTCCGAGGTGCCGATAGGGATCGGCTCCAGCCACCCGCCGACCGCGCGGCGCAGCAGCTCCCCGACAGCGCCGGTGCGCAGCCGGGTGTGGTGCTCGTGGCTGGTGCCGTCCTCGGCGACCACGAGAAACGTGAAGGACGTGTGGGCCATGGGACTCCAATCGGTGGAGTCGCCGGGCACGGCCGTCTGGCCACGCCCGGAGAGCAGAGGATTGACCGGGCATCGGCCAGGAGAATGGTCATTCTGGCCATCAGGCCGCCGATGTGCCGCGGGCCCAGGGTCGTGGCCAGGTCGCACCTCGTCCGGCGGTCAGCCTTCGAAGACGACGGTGTCGTGAATGCTGACCCGCATCGGGACGACGCCGTCGGGGGCGCAATAGCCGCCGCTCGGTCTCTTCGAGGTGCGCGGAGATCCGCAACGTCCCGTCCCGGTCGACGCGGCGCCAGCGGTAGGTTCGCGGGCCGGCCGGTCATCGGCGCCGGGACACCCCGCGTGATGCGGTGAGACACAGCGGGATGCCGTTGACGCAGACCGTCGGCGTCGGGTCGGCCAGCCGCAGGATCGCGTTCGGCGGCACGATGGCGCGCTGCCCGTTGGCGGAGGCGATGACCCACCAGTGGTCACGACCCTGCCACACCGCGGCGACCGTGAGCGTCGTGCCGTCAAAGGCCAGCAGGTCATCGCCGGAACGCAGCTCGTGCACGGCGCGCAGACGGACCCCGTCGGCGGGCCGGATCACCCACGGGGCGACCGCGTCGACGAGCGCGCTGCCGGCCCGGAGCTGGGCAGCATAGGCGACACCGATACGGGTGCGCGTGATCAACGTGACGGTTGCCAGCAACCATGTCGTGCGGGCGTTGACGTGCACGGCCTGCCCAAGATGTAGATGCGGGACGGCGGTGGCGCTGGTAGCGAACAGCTCGGTCATACCGGACTCCTTTGCGGATAGTTGGCGCCCGGGCACAGCGGTGCATCCGTGCCCGGGGAGCGCAGGCGCGCGTGTGCAGGCCGGCAACGGCCTACTGGTGGCAGGTTGGGTGGCCGGGGAGCGGCCGGTCAGCGATAGCCGGCGCTGACGATCTCGATGCGCAACGCCTCGATGGCGGCGTCGAGGGCCTCGCTGGCGCTGCCGAACGAGGCCGCGCGGGCACCGCCGGCGTGGTAGAGCGGGAAGTCGAGATGACGGGTGCGGTTGTGGACCCGCACAAGCCATCCGTCGCCTCGACCGGTGGGTGGGATCAGGTAGGCGATCGCGTCGATGCTGCCGGCCGGTGGCTGGATGTCGAGAGTGTGGGTGGCGCCGTCGATGTGTTGGCAAGCCACAGCGTGCCAGTCGGCAGGTAGCCGGTCGTGTACCGCCGCCACCGCTTGGGCGACATGCTCGGCGCTGGCCGTAATGCGTTGCTGGATGCCGGCGGTGCGCCGCCGGTACTCCCGGTCGGCGAACGTGGTCCAGTCGCCGTACTCGGGATCGTGGACGAGGTACTGGCCGCACACGCTGCACCACGGGTGACAGTTGCGGACCGTGTCGGCGGGCGTGCCGCACCGCTGGCACATCGGCGTCATTCCGCACAGTGCCGTGTTGGGCTTGGGATCACTGGTCACGTCGGCCGTCCCCGAGGGCGGTCAGCCGCGTCGCAGTCGCGGACGTGATCGGTGATGAGGTCGCTCCGGCTCCCGGCGATGATGCTGCCGCAGCCCGGGCACGACCAGGTGCCCGCGTCGTCGCGCAGCAGGTTGGTCAAGTGCTCGTCGGTGGGCCAGGTGTCGAGGCAGCCGTCCGCAGTAAGATCGGTGCCAGTGTCGGTGCGGCGGACCTCGAAGCCGCTGCCACCGTTGTCCCAGACACGTTCGGTCAGGTGCAGATCGATGCCGTCGATGGTGCGGACGCCGCGGTCGATGTCACGGACGACTCTGCTCATCAGCGCTCCGTTCATCGGGTGCCTGGCTAGGCCCAGGCGCGGAAGGTGACGGTGGTGACGGCCGGGCCGTCGCCCCACGGGTGCAGCAGCCCGGCGGCGGCCCCGATCTGGTCGGGCCAACTGTCCGGCAGCTTGTCGGTGTCGAACACGATGTCCCAGGCGCCGTATGCGTCGGTGGGATCGTCGCCCGAGCTGAGGCCGCCGGTTTCGTAGGCGTCGATGCCTTCATCGCCGTTGTCGAAGCGGTACCGGATGACGTCACGCTGACCCAACGAGCGGACGAAACCGTCGAACAGCTGCAACAGCTCGGTTTCGGTGGCCTGTCGCAGGGGTGCGGCCCGTGCGGTCAGCGCCTCGTCGGTCCAGGTCTCCTCGGAGTAGGGCGCCTCGTCATCGATCCATCCATGGTCGATCAGGACCCGCAGGTCGGCGATGGTGGCCTCCCGGCACAGCCGGCGGATCGTGTCGGTGGCGGCGGTGTGGTTGATGGTGCATCCGGTGGGCAGGTACAGGCTGCGCAGGGCCATGTCGGCGCCCAATGCGATCGCCTCCTCTGGTGGACAGGTTCTTGGGTGAATGGACGGGCTTTGGGGCGAAGGCCCGGCAGCCCGAAGGCGGTAAGTCAGGTGTTGCCCGCAATGCGGCGGACCCCGCGCCGGTCGCGTTGCCGGACCAACGGCCGCACGTCGTGCGAAAGCGGCTTGCCGTCGCGGACCGGGTCGTAGTGCTCGATCCCGCTGCCAAGCCCCTTCGCCGTGTACATGGCCCGATCAGCCCGGCCAAAGGCGGTGTGCGGATCACCGCCGAGGGTGCGGCAGACGCCGATGCTCACGCGCATCGGCAGCGAGACCGTGCCGATCGTGACCGGCGGCGCGACTGCCGCGGTCAGGGACCAGGCGAGCACCTGCGGGTCCCGCTCGGTGACGACGACGAACTCGTCACCGCCGAGGCGGGCGACGAGATCTCCCGATTCGGCGGCACGGACGAGCCGGTCGGCGAGCTGCGCGAGGTAGCGGTCGCCGCCGTCGTGGGTGTGGACGGTGTTGATGTCGTGCATACCGTCGACGTCGATGAGGGCGACCGTCACGTCGGTGCCGGCGGCGTCGAAGATATGCTGCTCGGCGACCCGGCGCACCGCGAGCCCGGTGACCGGGTCCACGTTCGCGACCGCAAGGTCCGCCTCCAGTTCGGCGATGCGCTGCTCGGCACGAGCAGCACGGTCGCTGGAGCGGGCCAGGAGGATCGTCTGCAGGGCGAGGCCGGCTATGGCGATGACGCCCGCCAGCGCTGCGCGGCCGGTGAGCAGCAGCGAGGGGACAATAGCCAGGAGGAGCGCGGTGGTGACGTGGAAAATCCAACGCCTGACGGTCACCGATGGGGCGAGGTACATGCAAGGTTCTCCTTCGGTCAGAGGGACTAGACCGGAAACGCAGGCACGCCAACGCCGACGAACCGAGGTCCGATTCGCCTGCGTGGGCATGGGCGTGTACTGGGTCAGTGGGGTGCAGAAACCGGATGGCGAGCGAACACACCGGGGGTCCGCGACCAGCCGGGGTCGGTTCCCCCGGTGAGAGGTTCTGCTCGGCGGAAGGCAAACATCGCTGTGGTGTCGAGTGTGTGGAGACGTGCGTTGGCGGCGGTGAGGTAGCCCAGGCGCTGCGACAGCAGCGGGTTGCAGGCGCGCATCGGTTCTTGGCTCATGCCGGTGATGAGGGCGCCCCCAACCGTCGCCGCCAGCCGGTGGTAGGTGACGTATGTGCGTTTGCCGGCCTGAAAGGCGTCCGGTTCGTCGGGGTCCAGCGGGACGGATGTGTGCGGTTGTGGTGGAGTATGGCCTCGACGCCGGGGCTGGCGCAGGAACGCGTGGCGTGCGGCACGCAGGGCCTGGCCGTCGGCGCCGATGCGGTGTGCCTGCGGCGCCCATGCGTCGGCCCGCGGTCTGCCCCGGACCATGGAGCACCAGCGACTGTATCGATCGGCTGCGTGCTCGGCGCCGCGTTCGCGGGTGGCGGCGACGTCGAACTCGTCGACCCGGGCGGCGAAGCACAGGTTCGGCGAGCCGAGCGGCACGTCCACCGCTGCCGTGGCGCGAAGGTCGAATGCAACAGGCGCGCCGACGAGTTGGTGCACGGTAGCCATGTCGTAGTGACGCCGGTCGGGCATGCGTACGAGGCCAGTCCAGATCCAATACCCGACAGGGACGACAAAGCGGTCTGCCAAAGCGGTGTCACGACCGCGCTGGTTGAGGCGGACCAGGCGAGATGACACAACCATGGCCATGGTCAAACCTCCGGTTTCGTGGGATGGATGTGCCACCGGGCGCACCGGCCCGGTTCACCCGACGCGCGGCGTGGGTTGGCACGCTGCGGCTAGCGGGTGCAGCAGGCGACGAGATGGTCCCGGCCGGCGAGGGCGGCGATGCGCCGGTTCGCTTCGGCGAGGAAGGCGATCTGGGTGGCGTGACGGTCGGTGTCGGCGGCGAGATAGGTGCCGTCGAGGCAGACGACCGCGTCACCCGCGACGGCGCACAGCCAGCCGTAGTAGCTGTAGCCCTGCAGGCCAATCTGGAACGCCTCCAGATGGCTGGTGGGCAGCCCCATCACTCTGTTGGGCAGGGCGTTGTAGGTGAGCATGCTCGCGATACGCGGCTGGGCGAGGTACTGCGCCTGCGCGGTGGCGAGGGCGTACGTGCGCGGATTGGCCAGGTGCCGGTCCAGGAAGGTCCAGTACGGCTGGGCGGGCCGCGTGCCGGCGACGACCTGGTGCCAGA